>NZ_KQ557121.1:0-128918 GCF_001443665.1 endosymbiont of Ridgeia piscesae
GATCTCACTACATCTTTCCTTTTCTGATCACGCTGTTCTTTTATCGTAGCCATGGAAAGCAGTATACACTGCCAATACTTTCGGAACGATTAATAGTAAGCAGACACAAGAACCAGTATCAAAAGCCCGAGCAAAAGGATTCGTCGAATAACGGGATTCATCCGGTCATCTTTCACGACAGATGTAAACAGAAATGCATCACCCACCCCTCTACTTGGGTGGTTTATTGCAACAGGCCGGAGGCGGTGCATGTGCATTGTCTCTGGCATTGGTATCGGTAAATTCAAACCAATTGCCCTTAAACCGGCACCACCAATTGTCTAATGGCGGAAAGCCGGCGTTTTCCAACGCCTCCACAATGGCTTGGTAAGCCGACTGACTGGCGTCGTATCGCACGATGAGCTGGTGTTTTTCCACATCCGTAGCCATATTGCGGACACCCGATAAAGCACGGACTGCATCTTCCACTGCCATCGCATCGGCAGCATGAACCAGTGCCGGTATCTTGATCCTGCGCCTGACTTCCCAGGTGCCTACAGGTTTCATGGAATCTTGCGTTTTCATCACTTACTCCGGACTCTATTCAACCACCCAAATCCTTTCGTTTTTGCTCGAACTCCTCTTGATCAATCTCACCCCTTGCGTAGCGCTCCTTCAGGATGTCCAGTGCAGACTTTTGCGTTTCAGGTGAATCATTGCTACTCCCCCCAGCCGCCTTTACAGCCCACACAATCACAACGATCAAAAGGATCCAAAACAACCACATAAAGCCACCACCAAAACCCATACCAAAACCGTTTCCCATCATGACCTCCTCTTCGTTAAATCGTTACTCGCCTGAGTCTGAGTGCATTACCAATCACGGACACCGAGCTAAAGCTCATGGCGGCCGCAGCGAGTATCGGTGATAACAACAGACCAAAAACGGGATAGAGTGCACCGGCGGCTACCGGCACACCGAGAGAATTGTAGATAAAGGCGAAGAAGAGGTTCTGGCGGATATTGCGCATGGTCGCCCGGCTCAACCGCTTAGCACGCACGATGCCGCGCAGGTCACCCTTGACCAGGGTCACGCCGGCGCTCTCCATCGCCACATCGGTACCGGTACCCATAGCGATACCGACATGGGATTGCGCCAGGGCTGGGGCGTCGTTGATGCCATCTCCCGCCATCGCGACCGTATGCCCCTCCGCCTGGAGCTTTCTGACGATCTCAGCCTTCTGGTCCGGCAGCACTTCGGCCTCGACCCGGTCGATACCAAGCTGGTCAGCCACAGCCTGAGCGGTCGTTTGATTATCACCCGTCAGCATGACCACCTTTACGCCCTCGACATGCAGATCACGAATGGCCTGTGGTGTGGAGGCCTTGATGGGATCAGCCACACCAATCAGTCCGGCAGCCTTACCGTCAATGGCCACGAACATGACAGTCTGTCCCTGTGCGCGACCAATTTCGGCATCTGCAAGCAAATTGCCCGAATCGATCGACAGCCCCTCGAGCAGTGTGAGGTTGCCGAGCGCCACCGCTCGTCCATCGACAGTGCCGGTCACGCCTTGGCCGGTGATCGATTCGAACCGGTCAGTGGGAGCCAAGCTGACACCCCTCTCCTCGGCACCACGGACAATGGCCTCCGCCAGCGGGTGTTCACTGGCCCGTTCCAGACTGGCGGCGAGACGCAGCATCTCATCTTCTTCGAAGTCTTGGCTGACCTGAATGGAAACCAGCTGCGGCTTGCCCTCGGTCAGGGTGCCAGTCTTATCCACCACCAGGGTGTCCACCTTCTCCATGATCTCCAGCGCCTCGGCGTTCTTGATCAGTACGCCCAGGGTCGCCCCCTTGCCGGTACCGACCATGATCGACATGGGTGTCGCCAGCCCCAACGCACAGGGACAGGCGATGATGAGCACCGCCACGGCATTGATCATGGCGTGGGCCAGGCGCGGCTCCGGGCCAAAAAAGCCCCAGACAATCAGGGTGAGTACGGCAATCATCACCACCGCCGGCACGAAGTAGCCAGCAACGATATCCGCCAGCTTCTGGATCGGCGCCCGCGAACGCTGAGCCTCGCTGACCATGCGTACGATCTGAGCCAGCAGGGTATCACTCCCCACTTTCTCCGCCTGCATCAGCAGGCTACCGGTGCCATTTACGGTGGCACCAATCAAGGATTCACCCCGGGTCTTCTCGACCGGTATCGGTTCCCCGGTGACCATCGACTCATCGACAGCACTACTGCCGTCGGTCACCACGCCATCCACCGGCACTTTCTCTCCTGGCCTGACTCGAAGGATGTCGCCAGGCATAACCTGTTCCAGCGGAATGTCATCTTCGGTGCCGTCCGCATGCACGATGCGTGCTGTGTTGGGGGCCAGCCCCAGCAACAGCTTGATGGCCGCATTGGTGCGGCTGCGGGCGCGCAGCTCCAATACCTGTCCCAGCAGTACCAGGGCCGTAATCACGGCTGCCGCCTCGAAGTAGACGGGGACCGTCCCGCCTTCGTGCAGCATGTTGGCGGGAAAGATGGCCGGAAACAGCAACGCGACGACGCTGTAGATCCAGGCCACCGCCACGCCCAGTCCGATCAGGGTGAACATGTTGAGATTCCAACTCACCACCGACTGCCAGCCACGTACGAAGAAGGGCCAGCCACCCCACAGGACCACCGGCGTGGCCAGAGTGAACTCGATCCATTGCACCGTCTTCATGGATAGACCAGCCGGCAGCCAGCTGGGCATGAGATCCGCCACCATCGCCAGCAAGAAGAGCGGCAGGGCCAGCATGGCGCTCACCCAGAAGCGCCGGTTCATATCGATCAGCTCTTCGTTTTTCTCCTCCACCTCGATAGTGCGCGGCTCCAGCGCCATGCCACACTTGGGGCAATTACCGGGATGCTCCTGCACGATCTCGGGGTGCATCGGGCAGGTGTATTCGGTGCGAGTCACCGCCACCGGCTCACCCATCGGCTCCAGAGCCATGCCGCACTTGGGACAGGGGCCGGGATGCGCTTCCTGGATCTCCGGATGCATGGGACAGGTGTAGACAGCGCCGGCCACAGGCGGATGCGCAACAGCCTTCGCAGCGTGATCATGATGACAGCTGTGGCAGCTATCAGCATCGGCGTGTTCCTGCTCTGCCGCCTGATCCATCTCCTTATCATTCAGATAGGCGGATGGATCAACCGCGAACTTCTTCTCGCAGTGTTCACTGCAGAAACGATATTCGACACCCTCAAAATGGAATCGATATTCGCTTTCCGCTGAGACCTCCATACCACAGACCGGATCAGTATCCGGGGAGGGCTTCAGATAGTGTTCTGGCTGAGCACGAAACTTGTCGAGACATGAACCGCTACAGAACCCATATTCGATATGGTTATATGTGTAGCGGTGAGGGCTTTCGGGATTGACATCCATGCCACAGACCGGATCGACACCGTTCCAGGTTTCAAGTTTCTTTGCTGGATGTCCCATGGTTGTCTCCTTAGCTCTCTGCGTGACAGGGTTGTTTATCTTCGTTGCTTTCGATCGACTCGATGAGATGGCACACGCTGTTGCCATCGGGAATCCCGTTTGGCATCAGCTTCCACTGCTCCAGTGCCTGTTCCATGCGAGCCTGCAGTTTCATCATCTCCTCAATCTTGACCCGGTTCTCCTGAATACGATGCTGGATGATCTTTCGCACATCGTCACAAGGTGACTCACCCATATCCCCATGCCGGGTGATCTGTTTGATCTCATTCAGGGTAAAGCCAAGATGCTTGGCCATGCGGATAAAACGGATCCGGGTTGCATCGTGTGACGTAAAGAGGCGGTAACCATTCTCCTGCTGTCCGGCAGGCTGGATCAGACCGATACGCACGTAGTAGCGAACCACATGGGCCGGTGCATCGCTCTGTATCGCAAGTTCATTAACTGTGAGCATCGATCTGTTCCTCCTGCCAGCCGGTTGTTTGCTATTTCTTCTGCAACTCAACCAACTGTTTCAGCAGTGCCTCTATGTTGGCCATGTGCGTTTCCATTTTCTTCATATGCTCCTGCATCATGGCCTGCTTCTCCTGCATCATCTTCATCATGGGCATACCGTCCTTGCCGCCACCCATCATCATGTTGCCCTGGCCCTTCATCCCGGCCATTCCACCCTGTTGGCCACTCATCATCGGCATCTGTCCACTGGACATGGGCATTCCGGAAGATGGATTTGCCGCACCTTCAGCGTAATGCTCGGAATCGGCAATCGCTGCAAAAGAAACGGAAGCCAGAAAAACGACCATGCTCATGGTTTTCGTTATCGCCATCATCTCTGCCTCTCTATTTGGAATAATCTCGCTGTAATCAGCTGGTATATTTATCGTACAACCTGCGTGTTACACACAGGTCAAGGATCTTTTTGTACGATCAGTCAATCGTGCTTCCACCCATCGCCTGGCGCACACGAAGAAGTCTGGAACGCACCTCTTTCGCCAGCTCAGCAATATCGTCCCGATCGACCAGATTTAAGACCGCCTCCGGATCCATGAATGCAACGGTGATCGTTCCATCCTCCTCTCCTCGTATCACCACATTGCACGGCAGCAGGAGTCCGATATCGGGCTCTGCATCAATGGCCTGGTTGGCAAGGGGCGGGTTGCAGGCACCAAGAATCTTGTAGGGCCTCTTCTCCAGACCCAGTTTTTTCTTCAGCGTGGCCTGCACATCAATCTCGGTCAGAATGCCGAATCCTTCGTCCTTCAACGCACCGATTAACTTCTGTTCGATCTCGTCCAGGTTCCCCGTCAGTCGGGTTGAAAAGCTGTACATCTCTTTTATCCCTCTATTTGTTAATGAAAAACTATAGCGTTCTCAGGAAATGAATGATCTTCCATCGATCCTCTTCGCCCAGTGTCTCCTTGAATGCCGGCATGGCGGTATTAAATCGCTTGCCGCCTTCACTGATGGTCCAGATGAGATAGTTGTCCCGGGCCATCATGCGCATTTGCATAAAATGGTTGAGATTGGCTGGTCGCGGTGAAAGCGGCTTGCCTGCCGGGCCATCGCCATAACCCTGCTTGCCGTGACAGGCAGCGCAGTTGGCCTGATAGAGCTGCTCGCCCTCAGCTATGACCGCATCTGATTCAGGCAATGAATTTCGCATATCTCTGTAGGGTTCAGGAACACCCACCCGCATACCCTGATGATGTCTGGCCACGCTATGGTTCATCATCATGCCGCCAGCCAGAGTGACACCAGTCACCAACGCCAACGCACCCAATCCAAATTGGCCTGCTCGTTTATTCATAACGGCTTCCTTTAGACACAGAACATCACTGCACGGTGATCGTGATCTTGCCGGAAATCAGTGGTGGATCCTGGGGTTCATGTTGCTCATCGCCCAGTAACAACTGAAGCGTGTGTCTACCGGGGGGGAGTTCCAGCAGGGTTTCGGTCTCTCCCTGATCGAAATGGATGTGGTGTGCATCACTTGGGATGGCCTCATCCATATCCGGTGTTTGATCCAGGTCCACCAGAAGGTGGTGATGGCCCGCAGTATGCCGCCGCTTTCCCGTGGTCCCGGCAGGGGTAATACCGAAACCCTCGATCCCAAATTTCACTTTGAATGGACTTTTTACCACTGCTCCATCCACAAGGCCGATGAAATAGACCTTTGCCTGTTCTGATGGCGAGTGTGCCCTCGCGATGGTTGTCCCCAGCAGCAGTGCCATTACCAGAACGGGCGTGATAACTGAAACAAGACGCTTCTTAATCATCTCTATCTCCTACTGATTGCGCCTGGCATACACGGTGGTTTTTCCGTTTGCCTGGAAGGTCACAACGTCATAAGGATCTTCCCTCGGCCCTTCCATCCCTGGCGACCCCATGGGCATGCCGGGCACAGCCAGGCCTTTGATAGGTGGTTTTTCTTTCAACAGACGGCCAATCACATCGGCAGGCACGTGCCCCTCAATGACATACTCACCCACTTTGGCGGTATGGCAGGATTGCAGATGACGCGGCACGCCCAGCTCTGCTTTCACCGGATTCATGTTGCGCTGGTTGTGTACTTCCACCGTATAACCGTTCTCTTTCAGATGACTGACCCAACCCTTGCAACAGCCGCAGGTCGGGCTTTTATAGACAACTACATCGGCCGCTTTAGCCGGTTGTTGAGTGAGTAATACGCCTCCCGTAACCAGCGTGATTCCGGCCAGCAGCCAAGCAGCGAGCTTTGCATAAGCAGGTGTTTTCTTTGACTTCACGATTCTCTTCTTTGTCATAATCTTTCTCCTTAGCCCCCATTGATTGGCCGCATGGATTTACTAGCCTGAGCATTCCGCTCATACCACACACGGTAGATCTCATCGGACCAGTGGGTCTGCACCCAGGCCAGAATGTCATCGATCTGCTGATTGTTCAGTTTGTCGGCAAAGCCCGGCATGGTCCCGCCAAGAGGAATACCTCCCCGTTGCACGGTTCGATGCAAAACGGATAACGGGTGGTGCCAGGTGTGTGCGGTACCGTTTAATGGCGGCGGAGGATACTTGCCCTCAGCATCGGGTTCTTTCCAGTTCGGTGTACCTGAGGCATCCGGCTTATGACAGCTGGCACAATTTGTCTGGAACAGTACATTGCCTCTTGCAACCTGTTCTTGGTTGTACCAACGCTGAACGGACGGAGACACCGGTGGCGATGCGACTTGTTTATAGACGCTGGCCGTCGCGTTTTGCTGGTCACTGCAACCGGCGAGCCCAATCAGGCTGGACAGCAACAGCACACCCAATAATCGTTTCTTCATGTTTCAGACTCCTTCGGTTTCATTCCACCGGCCCTTCCTCTGGGCCGGTGAAAAAGTGTTGTTGAAAGATCAGAACCAGGCCCGGATACCAGCAACGAACTGAACATCGCTGGTGTCCTCACCCTCGTCTCTAGCGAAGTCGGCGGTCTGGCCAAATTTATTCGTCCAGTTGACGCCAATATAGGGTGCAAACTCTCGCCGTACCTCGTAGCGCAACCGCAGTCCCAACTCCATGTCGGAGAGACCGGAGCCAATGCCGACCGCTGCGTCGTCCTTGCTGTAGAGATTCATCGCGATCTCGGGGGACAGGATCAGTTTTTGCGTGAACATATACTCATATTCCGCATCCAGTCGGGCACCGATCTGTCCCGATTCACCAATGAACACTCCCGTATCTACCTCGAACAGATAAGGCGCCAGGCCTTTGAATCCGAAGGCCAGAAAGTCACGGTCCGGTTCCGGTTTAATATCCCGACGCCAGCCAACCTGGAGATCCCAGAAGGGTGCGATGGCACGGCTGTAGAGAAATTGCATTTCAGCCTCTTCCGTTTTGCCATCCACCCGTTCCACGTCGGTCTTGAACCAGAACTTGTTGAGGTCGTATCCGACCCAGGCATCCGCTTCCAGTACCAGTGGATTGGGGCCATCTGTACTCCTGATCTCCAGTTTGTCGATCATCACCTTGTAGAGCAGCGGATCATCTGCCCCACCGGCAAAGACGGGGGCGGATAGTCCGATCGCCATCAAAACAGCTACTGTCTTTTTCATAATCTTTGCCTCCTCAACTGACGATGACGGTGCGGAACATGCCGAGCATGTGGTAGAGCAGATGGCAGTGGTAGGCCCAGCCACCCTCCGCATCCACGGTGACCCGGTAGCTAATCCGGGAGCCAGGCTGCACGATCACGGTGTGCTTGCGCGGGATGAAGTTGTTGTCGCCGGTCTCCAGATCACTCCACATTCCGTGCAGATGCATCGGGTGATTCATCATGGTGTCGTTGACGAAGGTGATACGCAGGCGTTCACCCAGCTTCCAGCGCAGGGGTTCGGCATCGCTGTGTTTGACGCCGTTGATCGACCACATGTAACGCCCCATGTTGCCGGTCAGATGGAGTTCGATCTCCCGGTCCGGCTCACGGTGATCGTGGGTGGTGCGCAGGTTGCGCAGATCAGCGTAGGTGAGAACACGACGGCCGTTATTACGCAGGCCGACACCAGGATCATCCAGCCGGTACTGAGGCGCATCAGCGCGCATGTCTACATGGGGGCCATATTCGGTTGCAGCATGATGGACGGGACCTGCGGTAAAGTCCGATGGATTGGGCTTCATTACCGGCTTCGCTGACGGTGCTTGAGCCAACTGCATGCCGCCCATATCCATGCCGGCCATCTGGTGCTGGCTGTGGTCCATGCCTGACATCATCTTTCCATCCGGCATCTGGTGCTGGCTGTGGTCCATACCAGACATCATCTTCCCATCCGGCATCTGATGCTGGCTGTGGTCCATACCCGACATGTCATGTCCGGTGTGGTTCATCATGTTCATGCCCATATCCCCATGCCCCAGATTCGGTACCGGGTCCATCTCGGGGATCGTAGCCGTCAATGAGGGATCGGGTGTCAAAGTCCCCCTGGCATAACCAGAGCGGGCGATATCCTGGGCGAAGATGGTGTAGGCCGTGTCGTCCTTAGGCTCGACGATAACGTCATAGGTCTCCGCCACGCCCATGCGGAACTCATCCACCGTCACCGGCTCGATGTACTGACCATCCGCTGCCACCACGGTCATCTTCAGGCCGGGAATGCGTACATCGAAGAAGGTCATAGCTGAACCGTTGATAAAGCGCAGACGGACCTTCTCGCCTCTCTTGAACAACCCTGTCCAGCCATCCGCCGGAGTCTGGCCATTAGTCAGAAAAGTGTAGGTATAGCCGGTCACATCAGACAGGTCGCGCTGACTCATGCGCATCTGATTCCACATCTTGCGGTTGTTCCAGGTAGCGGCCAGCCCCTTCTCCTTGAGGTCCTTCATCAGGTCGGTGTGGGTACGCTCATTGAAGTTGTAGTAGTGGCTGAGCTTCTTCAGCTTGGCATAGACATCGGTGGGGTCTTCATCGGTCCAGTCGGAGAACATCACCACATAGTCCCGATCGTAGCTGAAGGGTTCCGGCTCCCTGGGGTCGATGATGATAGAACCGTAGAGCCCGGTCTGCTCCTGAAACCCGGAGTGGCTGTGGTACCAGTAGGTCCCGCTTTGGGTCACCGGAAACTGATAGGTGAAGGTTTCACCCGGCTTGATTCCATTAAAGCCGGTAGCGATACCTGGTACACCGTCCATCGCGCTCGGCAGGATGATGCCGTGCCAGTGGATGGAACTGGTTTCACGCAACAGGTTAGTTACCCGCATCGTCACGGTATCGCCTTCCCGCCAACGCAGGATGGGGGCCGGCAGTGAACCATTGACGGTGGTGCCGATACGTGGCGCGCCAGTGAAATTGACCGCCTGCTCACCGATGGTCAGATTGAAATCGGTGCCGCGCAGGGTCTGTGGTCCCTGCTGTTTCATAGCGGCAGCAAGGGCGCTGGAACCCAGCCCTAGGCCGGCGACGGCACCACCCATCGCCAGCCCCTGTACAAATCGGCGGCGCGTCAGACAGACGCCTTCCAGGGATGGAGAAGTGTCGCGAGAGGTAGGACGCCGAAAGCGACCGCCCCCCTTGATTGGGTCGTTAATACTACTCATGGAGTTATTCTTCCTCTGCAAGTCAGCAGCAGACATAACGCTGCTGACCAATGGTCAACAAACAGTTGTCACAAGAGCGATCCCTGAAAAACCAGAGATCAACAGCAGGGAAGTCAGGCCCTGGGCGGGCGGAAGAGGAAAGAGGAGAGTTGGCTTATAAAACCGTCATCCGCCGATAGTGATACGGGGTTAACAGTCAGCATTGTAGGGTGAGAAAAGACCGAGAACAGCGCCAGCACACAGGAAGTACAATGACTGGAGGAGCAGCTATGACCGGTACAGTCATTGCCGGCATTGCACTGCTCACAATCGTGGGTTGTATGATCCATAACAGCCATACCCGCACCACTCTCATGCATGCTCGACATCTGATGCGCCCCCTCCTCCTGGCCGGAGGAAGCGGCAAAACCGGCTATCGCACCCTGCAGTGGAGCAAATCCCAGCAGCAGCATGAGCAGAATGGCCAGCAATCTTTCAGAGAGTCGGTGCATGGAGGTAGATCATACTGAGATTCATTCTTGTTTCAATATTTTTTGGCAAACACTTTCCAGAAAAGTTCCTTGAAGCAGGGGGAACATAAGGCAGGTGTCGGAGCCAAGCCGTCCAGTGTACCAGGCAAACAGAACACGGCAGCACGGTTTGACTCCGACCTCTTGGAAGAGATGCTCCCTCACCGAAGAGCGTGATGCAGCCCAATCAAGTTACCGGCCCTGGCCTGCTGTTCGGGGGTCAGTACGCTGTACAGATCACGACTGGCGGTAGTGACCTTTTGCATCTGTTCCAACCCCTGCTGATGGAAAGTGAAGCGCTGTTCAGGTGCAATCGACCCGCTGCCAAACATGCTCTGTCGATGAGAAGCCATCAGTCCGGCCTTGCCTTTCACAGCCTCTGTATAAGCGTTCCAGGCACTCTCCTGGTCAGCCGTAATACCCAGTGTGCTTCTCAGTCCGATCAGCTGCTGATCCGCATAGGCCACCGGATCACCGTCCATCATCCAACCCGGACCAGCACCTGGGCCGTACATGCCACCAGGACCGCCCATCATCCCATGGTGACCACCCCAGCCGGGGCCAAAACCAGGACCATATCCACCGTGGGCGAATACACCGTTGACCAGACCAATAACAAGTACGGAAGCGGCAGCGATACCCAGAAATTGTTTGGTTGTCTGTTTCATGACTCTCTCCTTTTTGCGTTACAGTGAATCGAATTGGTTGTTCAGGCTCTTGCCTTGATTTCTATAAAACCGCACTTGTGTAAGCCGCCAGTGTCGAAAAAGAGGCGTTTTGTAATCTTATGTAACAGGGGCCTTGAAAATTACCGAGCGTTACAATTCACTCCCTCACAAGTAGAAAAAACCCTTTAGATTTGGAGCCATGGACACCCCTCAAGACCACATATTGGTCGTCGATGACGACCCCGAGATCCGACACCTACTCAAGACCTATCTGGAGAAGAATGGTTACCAGGTCACGACGGCGGCAGAGGGCACCGGCATGTGGATGGCGCTGGACCAGGCCCGCATCGATCTCATCACCCTTGATCTGATGCTGCCCGGCGTTGACGGAATGGAGCTCTGCCGTACCCTGCGCACGCGTTCCAGGATTCCGGTGATCATGCTGACGGCACGAGGCGATGAGATGGATCGCATCCTGGGTCTGGAGATGGGAGCGGACGACTATCTGGCCAAGCCTTTCAGCGCCAGGGAGCTGCTGGCCCGGATCAAGGTGGTACTGCGCCGGGTACGGGACCTGCCCATCGACCCGCTGGCGAATGCCCCGGAGCGGCTCATATTCTCCGACTGGATCCTGGACACCCGAACCCAGCACCTTACCTCACCCGATGGTCTGGTGGTCCCCTTGAGCAACGCCGAGTATCGGCTATTGCACGTGCTGCTGACCCACCCCAACCGAGCACTCACCCGCGACCAATTGCTTGACCTGACCCAGGGGCGAGACGGCGGCCCCTTTGACCGCAGTATCGACGTCCTGATCGGCCGGTTGCGCAGACGCCTCGGCGACAATGCCAAGCAGCCAAAATTGATCAAGACCCTACGCGGTCGCGGCTACTTGCTCGCAAGCAAGGTCTCGTCAGCAATCTGAAGGGGAGACTCAAGGTGCCAAAATCACTTTTCGGAAGGCTGGTACTGTTGTTGCTGACGGGCCTGGTCCTGGCTCAGTTGCTCTCGGCTTTCATCCTGTTGCGTGACCGGGGACAGGTACTCTACGAGTCCATTCGAGAGAACCTGATCGTCCGTACAGCAGGCATTGTCCGCCTCCTTGACTCCCTTCCCGCCCATGATCGCCAACAGCTAGTGCCGTTATTGGCCAGCCCGGAGCTACAGATCACCCTCTCTGAGCAACCGGCTTCAATCCCGGAAGCGGATCAGAATTCCCATCCCACTTCCGAGATGGTCAGACATCAACTGCTGAAACAGCTGCCGCAGCATACCGAGGTACGGGTCTCCATCGAAAGCTCGGTCATGGAACCGCAGATGCCGCAAATGCACCGCCAGCATATGATGAGCGGCGGCCCCATGTCAGGCCCCTGGGCCTACATGCACGGACTGCATACCATGGCACAATTTTTCCACATCCAGGTGAGGTTACAAGACGGCACCTGGGTACGCTTCGAGCGCGGTCTTTCCGAGCGCATGTTCGATTGGCCAACCCGGCTCCTCATCGTCCTGGCTATTTTGCTGATCAGCGTGATCCTGCTCTCACTCATCGGCGTACGTTCGATCATCCGTCCCTTGCGGGATCTGAGGCGAGCGGCGGAAGGGCTCGGCAAGGATATCCAGCAACCGCCACTCAAAGAGACCGGCCCCGCCGAGGTCAAGGATACGGCGAAAGCCTTCAATACCATGCAAACTCGCCTGAAGAACTATATCGAAGACCGGGCGAGTATCCTCGCGGCAGTCTCCCACGACCTCAAGACACCACTGACCCGAATACGTCTACGCACGGATCTAATGGACGACGAGGAACTGCGGGCAAAGACCGAGAAGGATCTCGATGATATGGAGTCCATGGTGAGCGCAACTCTGGACTTCATGCGGGGTACCGAAACAAGAGAACCCAGCCAGCGCCTGGATCTGATGGCACTGCTGGAAAGCATTCAGGAGGATGCCCAGGAAGCGGGCGAGGATGTGCAACTTCATGGCCAGATAATCGCGCCCTACAATGGCAAACCTCTGGCGCTGAAACGCTGTATCGTCAACCTGGTGGAGAACGCTGTGCGCTATGGCGGGCAAGCCGATATCAAAATTGAAGATACAGAAGCAGAGGTCGTCATATCCATCTGCGACAAGGGTCCAGGCATTCCCGAAGGGTCACTGCAGAAGGTATTTGACCCGTTCTTTCGTCTGGAAAGCTCCCGTGCCCAACAGACTGGAGGGACGGGACTGGGTCTTGGGATTGCACGAAACATCGCACGCGCCCATGGCGGCGACCTAATTTTGCATAACCGCTCCGAGGACGGACTCTGCGCCAAGCTAAACCTGCCGCGATGAATACCCTGATACTGATTGCGCTCACCTTGTTGGCGGGAGCCCTCCTGACACCGATTTTGATTCACCGGGCCTATCGCGCACCGAGGATCCAGGAGCATAGATCGCCAGCAGATCTGGGGCTGCCCTACCGGGCCGTGCGCATCCCAACCGCAAACGGCAAGCGCCTGTTTGCCTGGTTCATTCCACTCCCGGAAGGCATCAAAAACGGCCCTGCGGTGGCCGTGATACATGGCTGGGGCGGCAACGCCGGGCACATGCTGCCGTTCGCCTCCCTGCTCCATCACGAAGGCTATGCTGTACTGCTGCTAGACGCCCGCAATCACGGCAACAGCGATGATGACAGTTTCTCTTCCATGCCACGCTTCGCCGAAGATCTCGAGCACGGGCTCGACTGGCTGGGCCACCAGCCACGCATTGACCCACAGCGGCTGTGCCTGCTCGGCCACTCCGTGGGGGCAGCTGCGGCGCTGCTGGTAGCCTCCCGCCGACAGGATCTGGCCTGCGTGATAAGCATCGCCGCCTTCGCCCACCCCGTAGAGATGATGCGCAGGCAGATGCGCTCACACCATATTCCATACCTGCCCATCGGCTGGCTGGTGCTGCGCTATATCGAACGGACCATCAAGGCCAACTTCGATGATATCGCCCCCTGCAACACCATCCGGCAGGGGAGCTGTCCGGTACTGCTGGTACACGGCGAGGAGGACGAGAGCGTTCCGCTGGCGGATGCACAGCGGATATACGCCAACCGCCTCGACGACCGGGTGGAACTGCTGCTATTGCCTGAAACCGGCCACGACTCCAGGGAAGCCATCTCCACACACGGTGGATCGCTGCTGGCGTTCCTCCGGCGAAATGCAGAGGGATTGCCCATCGCCATGGGGCGGAGAGATGCGGGTTAACGCGCATCGCTAACCCGCAGAAACGACGCAAAGCGCGGAATACCGTTGTTGGTAAAACCCTGATACTTGAATGTGACCACACTGCCGACCGCAGGTGGCGCCGCGCGTTCCCGATCTGTCAGGCCGGAGCCGATATAGAAGCGCTTGTTTCCCTCGATCTCTACCCATAGGGCCCCGGTCATTCCGTGGTATTTCCCCTTGCCAGGCCGATAGCCAACCACTCTGCCCTCCATATCATCAAAGCGTTTCACCTTGAGGGCGTTGGGACTGCAGCCTGTTTCGTAAGGGCTGCCAGGATTTCTCAATACCAATCCCTCACCACCGGCCGCATCCACCGCCATCAACCGCGTCATAACATGGGCAACATCTCGACAAACGGCTTGAGGGATAATCCGCAACTGCTCAACCGAATCGCGCGCCAAGTATTGCCGCAGTCGCCCCAAGCGGGCATCCAGACCGCCCGGCGCATTCGGTACCTCGAAGATGTTGTAGGTGATGCGGCGCCACCCCGGGTGCGGCTGATCGCGCGACGTAATGGAGAGGGTCTCTTCAAAGCGCCCCCTGGCGATCCACAATTCACCGTCCAACTCAAAAGGGGGAAGCTTCTCGGTAAACCAGCTGGGGGCAGCAAACAGCTTGCCCTGGCGCGACAGCAGCTGTCGGCCGTCCCAATAGGCCCGCACGCCATCGAGCTTCTCGCTCATAAACCAGCCGCTGACATCCATCCCCGGCCGATACTTTGTCAGCAGCAGGAGATCCGGCGCCGCGGCATGGGCAGTCAAGGTAACAAACAGCGCCAACAGCCAGCCCAAACAGATCCCTGTCCTCTTCATTGATCACATCTCCTTGTTGATCGAGTAAACACAGACGCTAACAACCGACCGGTAGTGATGGCAATCACCGCCACATCTGAAATGGCCCTCGGTCCGCGATTGGGGGGATAATGAAGCGATCATGCACACTATTCCCGATAGCCGGGGACAGGAGGTCCCCATGTCATCAAGGATTCAGACGGCCCTGCACCACTATTTTGGCTTCACCGAGTTACGCCCCGGCCAACAGGCGGTGATGCAACGTCTGCTCGACGGCCACTCAGCGGCTGCTGTGTTCCCCACCGGTGGCGGAAAATCCCTCTGCTATCAGTTACCCGCGCTGTTGCTGCCCGGCGTAACTTTGGTCGTCTCGCCACTGATTGCGCTGATGAAGGATCAGATAGATGCGCTCACCGCACGCGGCATCAGCGCCTGCCGACTCGACTCCTCACTCACTGCCGATGAGTACCGGGAGGTGGTGCAGCAACTTAAGAGCGGTGAGCTGCGGCTGCTCTACGTCGCCCCAGAGCGGTTCAATAATGAGCGATTCAGGGCGATGCTAAAGCCTATCCAGATCGCCCTGTTTGCCGTGGATGAGGCACACTGCATCTCGGAATGGGGGCACAATTTCCGTCCCGACTACCTCAAGCTGGCGGGGTTCGCTCGCCAGTTCGGCGCCGAACGCATACTGGCTCTAACGGCCACCGCCACGCCAGCAGTGCTGGAGGATATCTGCCGGCTGTTCGAGATCAAACCAGACTGCGCGGTGAGCACCGGCTTTTACCGCCCCAACCTCAACATCGAGACCACCGTAGTCGAGGCGTCGGAGCGCGACCGGGTGTTGCTCGAGGCGATCGGCCACACCCCCCCCGGCCCGGCCATCGTCTATGTCACCCTGCAAAAGACTGCCGAAGCGGTTGCCCAACGACTTGCCGATGCCGGGTTACCCGCCCGCGCCTATCACGCCGGACTCAAGGATGATATCCGTGGCGAGATCCAGGAGTGGTTCATGACAGCCAGCCACGCCATCGTGGTCGCCACCATCGCCTTCGGCATGGGGGTGGACAAGGCGAATATCCGTGCAGTCTATCACTACAACCTGCCCAAGAGTCTGGAGAACTATTCGCAGGAGATCGGTCGTGCCGGGCGTGACGGCGCACCTTCAGTTTGCCAAATGCTAGTCTGCCCCGACGACCTGAACGTGCTGGAAAACTTTGTCTATGGCGACACCCCAGATAAAGCCGCGTTGTATGGTCTAATCGATGAGCTGTTCGCTCAGGAGCCGAGCTTCGACGTCAGCCTCTATACCCTGTCGGCCCGGCACGACATCCGCCCGCTGGTGTTGCGAACGCTGCTTACCTACCTGGAGTTGGCGGGCTATCTGGAAGGCGGCACCCCCTTCTACGCTGACTACAAATTCAAACCCCTGCAAAGCTCGGCCGAGATCCTCTCCCGCTTCAAGGGGGAACATCGTAATTTTCTCGCCACCCTGTTTCGGCATGCGGTCAAGGGCAGAATCTGGTTCAGTATTGATCCAACCGAGACCGCCGTAGCGATGCAAACAACCCGCGACAGGATCGTACAGGCGCTCGAATGGCTGGGGGAGCAGCAGCTACTAGAGGTGAAGGTCGCCGGCATACGCCACCGATTCCAGCGGATGCGACAACCGGACACCACCGAGGCCCTGGCCAGTGAGCTGTACCAACGCCTCATCAAACGGGAAGACGCGGAGATCCATCGTCTGCAACAGATATTGGATCTGGTCACCCTGGACGACTGTCAGAGCAACGCCCTGGCACAGCATTTCGGCGAACAGCGTGAAGCCCCCTGCGGCCATTGCAGCTGGTGCCGACGTGGCAGGAGCGAGCTCCCGCCACGCCGAGCACAAACAATCAGTGACACATTCTGGCAGGAGCTCAGCGCCGTCAGGCAGGAGCAGACCAAAATACTGATGCAGCCGCGCCTGTTGAGCCGTTTCCTGTGCGGTATCACATCGCCGCGCCTGAGCCGGAGCAAACTGACCCGCCACCCCCTGTTTGGCAGCTTGGAGAACGTATCCTTCAGGACGGTGCTGAGCCGGGCCCAGAAGAGTATCTAGGCGAAGCTCCCGCTCCTTACCTACAGCCATGTAGGCATGGATGCCGATATCAAGCGTGGGGTCCATCAGTAGCGACTTCACATGAGGGAAATAGCCCCGCCGTGAAACGCTCGAACTCACGGGTTTTGCGCAGATAACCCAACAGATCTTCCAGGCGATCGAAAACCAGTTGCTGACGCCCCAACTGGCGATGATTGACCTCTGCGTACTCGATCCGGCAGCCGGCGCCTTGTTCTAGCGCTGTCTTCCCATCACGCACCTGGTTGTAGTCGGCCATCAACGCCTTAGCGCCCGGCCTTTCCACTGGGATACGCAGGGGAAGGAAAGAGCGCCTCTTCTCCCAGCCCGGCACGTAAGGCCCGGCCACTGCTCCAGTAGCGCTCGGCCTTTTGACGTAGTTCCTGATGTGTCAGCACGGTTCAATCATCTGGCTAGAGAGGACTTCAGGGGTCGGAGTCGAGTCAGCTATGAAGTTACTGCACTTGTATCGCATTGATCTTGCATCAAGCCACACCCAACAGACTCGCTCTCGACTCTAGACCCCGGGAGAGCTGCATCTCCTCACTTTTTGGTTTAGGTCAATTGATCGGTTCCGGCACATGGCTAAAATGCGCTTCCTTTGTGCCCAGCCTGTCGGAATAGCTTGTCGGTGGTGCGCACAAGTAACGATACGCCAAACTTTGCCAGGGGCCTGTTTTGAGTGAATTTCTGACCCAGTCTTGCAGTGACATACTGACCACCATCCTTCGTGACCTCTGTACCGGCGGTGACCCGGATGCCGCCATGCGCCACTTTGGGGACGCATGTGAGTCGTTGGATAAGGAGACATTTTCCACGATTATCGAGGAGCTGGAAGAAGAGGGGCTATTTGTCCAGTCCAACCCCAAAGTGGCCGCCTTCTATCACGACGTGCTGGTGGAGAAGCTGGCCGCCGGGCAACTGAAGCAGTTCGAACCAGGCCACCCAGTGAGGGTCTATCTGGAAGAGAACCGCCTGCTGCGTGCGCTGTTTGCCGAGATCAATCAACTGGACCCTCTCACGGAGAGAGAGGGGTTCGAGCAGCTGTTCCAGCAGATCGCCGGGGTGGATCTGCACTATGTGCGCAAGGAAAACCAGCTGTTCCCCTGTCTCGAACGCCACGGCTGGGACTCCCCGAGCAAGAACATGTGGGCCTTTCACGACGACATCCGAGCCAGGATCAAAGAGGTCCGTCTGGTACTGGAGACGGGGGATATGCAGCAGGTGGCGCTGCTGTTTCCCCTGCTGCAGGATGAGATGACACGCTTAATGAGCGTGGAGGAGACCCGGCTACTACCCAATGCGCTGCAGCTGCTGGATAAGTCCGAGTGGCAGGCCATGCGAGCTGGCGACGAAGAGATAGGCTGGATGCTGAATGAGACACCGCCACCCTATCCAGCTCCTGCAGAGAAGGAGGCGTATGTGCACCCCTCCCAGGTTGAGCGATCAGGTGAACTACCCTTCGCCACAGAGAACCGTTTTCACTATGACGAGGGGTATATGACCCCGGAGCAGGTGAATCTCATCTTTCGGCACCTGCCGCTGGACATCACCTACGTAGACGAGAATGACCGGGTGGTCTTCTATAACCGGGGTGAGGATCGTCTGTTCCCGCGCAGTGCAGGTATCATTGGCAGGGAGGTACGTTACTGTCACCCACCGAAGTCGGTGGACACAGTGTTGCGAATCCTGGAGGAGTTCAAACGCGGCACCAAGGATGTGGCAGATTTCCGCATTCACGTGAAGGGCCGGTTTGTGCAGATCCGCTATTTTGCAGTGCGTGACGAGGCGAAGAACTATCGAGGCGTTATCGAGATGTCCCAGGATATTACGGACATCAAGACCCTGGAGGGGGAACAGCGGCTGCTGGACTGGGATTAAATCCCGGCCCTACAGGGGGCCGACGGAGGAACATCATGCAATCCGAACCGGAAAAACTGCTCAAGCGGCACGCAAAGCTCGTTCACTCCGATATGCTCAAGGTGATCTCCCATGTGCAGCGGGACGAGGGGGAGTGGATCATCAACACCCTGCTGGTGGAGGGGTATGATGTTTCCTTCAGCTACAAACGCAAGCAACGATACAAGAACATCACCGGTCAGCGGGTCAACCTGACCTACTATCCAGCAACCAAGATGGTCGCCGGGATCGAGTTTGAGGTGATGAACGTGGTAAGGATCAAGATCGCCTGAGGGCAGATTCAGTCACTCACCATGGAACTGGGGGTGAACCGGCTCAAACCGGGCGGAGAAATCCGCCTAATTTATTGTCAATAGAGCTCAAAACGGCCCTGGGCATTCTCCTTTATCCCCGCACCGAGGCGGCCGCACTCTCTACCCATGGTTTGTGCCAGCCATCGTCTGTCTTGCATCGACGGTGTTTGCAGACGAAACCGCCTGATCTGCATCGGTGTCATCTGCAGGCGCAGCAACCTGCCGCTGTGCGGCTCCAGGGTAAGGAAATACATCAGCGTCAGGTCATCCCTGTACTGCGGAAAGCCGCCGATGCCTTCGTAGTCGTTGAGGAAGTCGCCGCAGCCGTAGAGTATGGGGCGGTCGTGGTAGATCTCGATCCCCTTGGGGTGATGGGAGGAGTGGCCATGCACCACATCCACGCCCGCCCGGTCGATGAGGCCGTAGGCAAAGCGTTGTTGTTCACTGGCGATTTGGTAGCCCCAGTTGCCGCCCCAGTGGATGGACACAACCACCAGGTCACCCGCCTGCTTCACCGCCGCCACTTGGCTGGCGACCTCCTCGATGCCCGCCTCGGACAGACTCTCCATAAGACGGACTCCCGCCCGCCCGGGACCGGCCCGCCATGCCCGGGGCACGCCGCTGGAGGGGTGGGCAAAGGCCAGCACTATCACGCGCCGTCCGCCAGCCAGTTCAAAGACTGCCGGTGCCTTGGCCTCCTTGCCGTTATGCCCTGCACCTATGGTCTTTATGCCGGCTGCCTCCACGGTATCGAGTGTCTCCTTCAGACCGTCATAGCCCCAGTCCAAGACATGGTTGTTGGCCAGGATACAGCCGTTGATGCCGGCTGCCTCGATGCAGGGGAAGTTATCCGGGTGCATGCGGTAGTTGATCCCCTTGCTCGGCCAGTAGCTGTCGCTGCGGGTGACGGCAGTCTCCAGATTGATCAGACGCAGATCCGGTGCCACCCGGATAAACTCCGTCAGCGCATCGCCCCAGATGTAATCGAAGGCAACCGGTGCCGGGATGGGGCCGTTGGCCTCTTCTGCAATCTCCACATAGCCCAGGGCCGAGGTCATATAGGATTCGTAGATCTCGGGGGATGAGGGGTGGGGCAGTACCTGATCGATGCCGCGACCGGTCATCACGTCGCCACAGAGAAACAGCGTGACGGGATCGGTTTTGTTCTCTGTCTCATGATGAGTCATGCGCTGTGTCCCCGCCCTGGCCACGGCTCCGCTGCCAAGGCCAAGCAGCCCCAGGCCCAGCCAGGAAAGCATCCGACGGCGTTGCACGGCTACTCCAGCATGGCGGCAAGCTGCGCCATCAAGGTGTCCTGGTCAGTGTAGAGCAAACCCCTCATCCCACAGCTGCAGGCCCGTTCTATATTGCCAGGTGCGTCATCGATAAAGATGACCTGCTGTGGTGCCAGTCCCAGGCTCTGTACCGTGTCATCGAAGAGGGAGGCATCACGCTTGCCCTTGGCGAGCCGATAGCTGACGAAGGCGTGATCGAACTCACCGGCAAAGTGCTGCTGTTCATCCAGCAGGTCCAGCCAGTCGGTCTGATCACTGAGGATGCCGGTCATGTAGCCACGCGCCCGCAGTTTCCGGACCAGTTGGATTATCCATGGTCGCACCACGAAGCGCGTCAGTATCTCATGCCGCAGTGAGACATCGTCACCCGTCATGCCCGTGCGCTTTCGCAGCAGATCCCAGAAGGCCGCTTCACTGCCTCTTCCCGTGACATAACCCGAGTCGTATACGGCGTCCATCGCCTGTGCCGGCAATATCTCGGCATCCAGCCCCTGCTGCCTGGCGATCGCTCTGAGTCCTTCAACGAAGCCCTCCGCGGCGATGACCCCGCCAAAGTCGAACAAGATGGCGCGGATCTGGCTATCCTGTTTCTGTGTCATATTATTTGTTGAGTCCAGTTTAAGCGGGGGTTTGGCTAGGGTATTCATTGGAGATTCGTATACCTTCATGGATACGGGAAGTGCCACACGGGAACACGCAGCCCTTAGTTCATCATAAAGCTGCTGCGGGTTTTGCTGGTAACGGCGCGAGAAGTGAAACGGCACCAGGCGGGATACCCATGCCTCGGTAGCGATCTCTCCCGCGGCACGGGTGGTCAGATGACCATTCTTCGCCGCATTCACTGCATCACCTTCGCTGAAGGTGGCCTCACAGAACAGGGTATGAGCATTACGGGCCAGAGCTACCAGTTTTTCCCGGTTTTCTGGCGTATCGGCCAGGTCGGTGGCATACACCAGCTTCTTACCTGGCATCACCAGTATCAGTTCGTCGCCCAGTTCACCCACACTGGCCTCGCTACCGTCTGGCAGGTAGACAGGTGCCTTCAGGTTGCCGGCCATGAGTTGCTGCTTCAGCTCAGTAAGCCAGGGCCCGGGCTCCAGTCCCCGTGCTTGCAACCGATCCTTACGTACGTTGAGGGTCTTCGCCAGTTCCAGGGCATAGGCGAGCACCGGTGTATGGTGGTCCAGTTGCACCGTACGAACCCGAAACCCCGACTCTTCCAGCAGGACACCGTCTGTTACCTCCACCTCTTCCAGCACCTCGCGCCCCGCTATGCCGGCCTGTAGGCGAACGCGTTTAAGACGTTGTCCGTGGAGTTCCGCCACTTCAAAGGCGGGGCCATTCTTACCGATGCGGTCCCACAGAAAGCTGTTGATGAAACAGACAACATGCTCTATCAGGCCCGGTGGTCCATAGATCCTGCAGGGTGGAAACTCGCCAAGCCGTGAACGCAACAGCCACTGAAAACCACTCAGGTGATCCATGTGAGCATGGCTGATGAATACATCGCTCACCTGGTGGGCAACCCGTGCCGACAAACGACTTCCGTCTCCCAGATCAAACAGCATGCTGCGACCCAGATGACGGATGCGCAGATGCAGCAGGGGGTCGCCAAACACACCATTGAGCAGGGTCAGATCAAGCGCTCCGACCCGACCCACAATGCGTGGCCCGCCGCTTTCTTCTCCCAATGTCACCCCCTCTGGTTGGGGCAGATAGGCAATGCGCCCAGCGGCAAAGGGTTCCGCCGTCTCCATCAGCCCACTGGTGCTACGGACCGCATCCCGTACCAGTAATGAATCTGCCGTGATGGCTTCCAGTGGCGTCATGACAGTCAGGCTGCCCTCCTCCAGGTGCAGTACCTCGGCCATGGCCTCGGTCCGGTTTTCTTTTAACAAGGCCACCTGCCTTCCAATCCAGGCTGCCTGTTCTTCAAGGGGTGGTGGTGTTCCAATGGGTCTGACTTCGCCCAGGTTCAGGCAATGTGTTTTCGCACCCACCAAATAGCCGTCCCACTGCGCCGTACGCAGCCTGGCCCGCGTGCGTTTGCCGGGCCGCTTTACCACCGATGCGGTATGCACCAGGAATACCTCGGCAGTAAGGGCATGGAGTTCCTCAGCAAGGGGAGGAGATCGGCCCGCTGTAGTAAGGGCAAGCACCGTATCTATCCCTGCGGCCTCCACCAGTCCTGCCAGCAGCTCGCGGCCAGCCACGCCCCGTACCACTCCGGGGCTGTCCAGTAACATCACGCCGTTCTTGCACAGCAGCGCCAGACGACGCACTGCAGTCACCAGGGGCAAACGAAAGCGGCCAGCATCCAGGGTACACAAGGATTCGTAGGCAACGACCTGCCAGCCATCATTGGCCCATTGACCCAACGACAGGGTGCCGGGAACGCCAAATGCCGGGCTACCCGGGTCAGCACTGATACACAGGCAGCTACGGTCAGAATTGTCCAGCGTACGCGCCAATTCCGCAGCCAATGTCGACTTGCCAACACCGGATGGGCCGAACAGCAATATCTGCCGGTCACCCGCGAGGAGGGTGCCAACAATATCAGTGGCGGAGCTGGGCAGAACGGGCCAGGAGTGTTTAGGTAAGTCAGTCGCCATTACATGAATGTAAATAGAGTTGAGCCCAATATCCACAGGCTCAAGAACGGATGCAGCCGACATGGCAACTGTGGTCTATAGATTAAAGAGCAATGTACCGATTGCGATGTGCTTAAACAGGGTCGATAAGCGCAAAACGCGACCTTGTTGCGCATCTAACTCAATCTACGTTTGCTTAGGGGGAGAAAATGGGGATCGCGACAGGCGCGAACATCCTCGACCCGGCCCTGGCGAAGCAGGGCCAGCGGCGTATCGAATGGGCATTGCAGGAGATGCCCGTCTTGTACGGGCTCATGGAGTGATTCCATGAACAACACCCGCTGCGGGGCACGGGGCCAACATTGTCATTACCGAGGTCGATCCGCTACGCACCCTGGAGGCGACCATGGAGATCATCATCGATGAGCTGACGCCTGAACAGCGGAGCTATCTTACTTCCTGGGAGCAGGGTACATGAGCACGCAGCGCGAGCGGCAGCGGATGATCGACGATATCAAAAGCGAGATCGACTTCACCCGCAACATGATCGACCGGGATCACTTCGAGCCGCGGGTCATGGCGGCCATGCGCAAGGTGCCGCGGGAGGAGTTCGTGCCCCCAGAGCTGAAACATGCCGCCTTCGACAACGGTCCATTGCCAATTGGTCACGGGCAGACCATATCCCAGCCCTACATCGTGGCCTTAATGACCGACTTGCTGCAGCCCGAGCCCGACCACACCATCCTCGAGATCGGCACCGGCTCGGGCTACCAGACCGCCATACTCTCGCAGATGTGCAGACCGGAAACGGCTACCTGGGCTGGCCGGAACATGCCCCCTACGATGGTGTCATCGTCACGGCGGCGGCCGGCCATATCCCCCCCGCCCTCGTAGAACAGCTCAGACCGGGAGGCAGGCTGGTGATCCCGGTCGGGCAGCCGTACAGCTATCAGGAACTGATGCTGGTAGAAAAGGACCGGGAGGGCAACAGCCATACTCGCAATATTCTCAGCGTTGCTTTCGTTCCCCTGGTGGAGACCATACCGACCAGCGGTGACGACCCAAGGTAGCGGCTATAGCCGACGACGCGCTCGTTACTACGATTGCACGCCATATCTGGGAGATCAAGTATCGGTGCATCTCGATATCTTCGAGGCATTCCGCTCATTGTACGAAAGCGCCTATCATCAAGGCGTGAAAGGTTGCACCGCATTCAGGCCAAGCAAACTGCGTGAAGGCATTTTACTGTCCGGCGAGATTGGGTGCAGCACTGCTGCAGCATCGAGCAGGAAGAGGACTGAACGGCGGCCTTGATGCCTTCTTTGCGATTGATCCTGCAATACGCGGGCTAGAACCCTGACCTTCGGTACAGGCAAACTACCAGAAATCCTCCCAGGGGCAGCGAGTCGGGAATGAATCGATCAAGCCGCTGTGCGATGGCGCCACCAGAGGGGAAAAACACTGTCCATCCAGCCCGGATCTCTGGTGTGGGCTGGAGCCCCTGTGTCCATTGCCTTACCTCATCCAGGAGATCCCAGCGAGCACCTTGGTAACTGCCACGGCCGGCCTTATACAGCCACAATAGGCTGCGGCGGTACAGCAGGCCCAGAATGACGCTTTTGCGGCTGACTCGCCACAGTTCCTCCAGGGCACGGGCAGGATCGGCCACAAAACAGAGGCTGGTTACTGCGGCACTGTGGTCGAAAGCGCCGTCGGTGAAGGGAAGTGCCCCGCTGTGGCCCTGGATATGGCCGATACGCTGGTCCAGTTTACGGGCGAAGCCCAGTGCGGCCGGGTCCGGGTCGAGACCAGTTACTGTAAGCCCTGCGTCGGTGAAACGGCTGCTAAAGTAGCCCGTGCCGCAGCCGACATCCAGCAGTTTTTCTCCCGGCTTGAATGGCAGCAGTTTGAGCATCAGCTCCAGCTCTTGCCCGGCGATCCGGCTCCCGCGTGGGGTGCTGTACCAGGCGTGGTAGGCGACCGGGTCGTGGATGCCGGTTTTACCTTGCATAATGGCGAGCCGAATATTCGTTTATCTTTGCCCTATTGAGAGCATAGGCAATGGATTTGGGCTATTTTTAAGTTATCCCCCTGGAATGCCGGCTGGGTAGATGAATGTGACCATTAGGCTTTCCACCTGGTCGGCTTTCCGCATTTAACCCGAACCTGCAGTTGCACCTTGCGCAAGTGCCCAGTATGGGAGATAGAGCCATGACTATTGCTACATCTGTTATGAACATGCTGAATGAGCGGCATATTCCCTATGAAGTGCTTGAACATGCCAAGACTGCAACCAGTCCTCAGGCGGCCCTGGCAGCCCATGTGCCCGATGATCATATCGCCAAGGGCGTGCTGATGAAGGACAACATCGGTTATATGCTGGCCGTGATTCCTGGTGACCAGTGGCTCGACCGGCGGCGTCTGAGCGAGGAGCTCGGCCGAGATCTGCGGATGGCCAGTGAGGAAGAGATCGGCCGTCTGTTCAGTGACTGTGATCTGGGCGCCATTCCGCCATTGGGTAGTGCCTATGGCATCGATATGATGCTGGACGAGGATCTGAGCAGCCTAGCCAATGTCTATTTCGAGGCCGGTGATCATGAGCACCTGCTTATGGTGGACAGCGAGCATTTCCATGAGTTGATGCGTGGTGCGCGCCACGGTCATCTTACTGCTGTGCATTGAGTTGGGAAAACCCTGCGAACTGATTACCTGGCATCAGAGTTACGGCCTGTGTCGCCGGCTTGCGGAACGGCTTCGCGCCAGCGGCTTTCGCCCTGACATCATCGTGGCCATCGGTCACGGTGGCTGGGTCATCGGTCGCATTCTGGCCGATTTCCTCGATCTCATGGATCTGACCAGTTTCAAGATCGAGCATTACCACGGACCCCACAAGCAGGCGCGTGCGAAGGTGAAATACCCCTCTCTGCCCATGTCAGCGGCCGGCGGGTCCTTCTAGTCGACGACGTCAGCGACAGCGGCGATACCTTCGAGATCGCCCTCGCGCATTTGCGTACCCGCGGCGCACCTGCGATTGTTCGCATCGCCGTGATCCATCACAAGATCCAATCGCACTTCACGCCCGATTTCCATGCCCGCAAGATCGTGAAATGGCGCTGGTTGACCTATCCGTGGGCGCTCCTGGAGGATCTGACGACGTTCGTCGGCAAGATGAAGCCCGTTCCCCGAGATGCCGAGGAGATCGCCCGGCACCTGCACCAAGAGCACGGCATCCGGCTCTCTCCGCACATGCTTCAAGACCTGTGCCTGGCGTTGGAAGAAACGGCAGTCATATCATCCCCTCAATCCAATCCCAGAAGCGGATAACGCACTCGCTGTTCACGCGATCACAAGAACAAACCAGCCCGCTGTCCCACTATTTCCACGACCACTATGCGATGGATGCTCATCCCTTCACGCAGATCAGTGGCTCAAGGCGCGCCACCTTGCGCGATAGCCCGGCCTGATGGGCGACATCGACTACTCGGCTGACATCCTTGTAGGCACCCGGCGCCTCTTCGGCCACGCCACGCAGGGATGGGCTGCGGATCAGAATGCCGCGGGTCTCCAGTTCCTTGATAACGTTCCTGCCATGCCAGCGCTTGGTCGCCTGGTGGCGGCTCATAGCACGGCCCGCGCCATGGCAAGCGGAGCTGAATGCCAGCTTTTCGCTCTCTTTAACACCGGCCAATATGTAGGACTCGGTGCCCATGGAGCCGCCGATGATCACCGGCTGTCCAACCTCGCGCAGACCATCCGGCAGGTCGGGGTGTCCGGGACCGAGCGCCAGGGTCGCACCCTTGCGATGTACGAACAGCTGTTTTTCCTTACCGTCGATCCTGTGGGTCTCGCGTTTACAAGTATTGTGTGAGACATCATAAAGCAGCGTCAGCTGGGTGCCGGGCAGGACGTCGTCGCATACCTCGCGGGTAAGATGGGTGAGAATCTGACGGTTGGCCAGGGCGCAGTTGATACCGGCACGCATGGCCCCGAGGTAGGACTGCCCGAGCTTGGACTCGATCGGCGCGCAGGCCAATTCGCGGTCCGGCAGCCAGATGCCGTGATCCTTGGCCTTGGTGGCCATGAACTTGAGGAACTCAGTGCCGATCTGATGGCCCAGGCCACGCGACCCGCAGTGGATGCTGATCACGATCTCGCCTTCCCTGAGATCGAAGGCGGCCGCAGTTTCGGCATCATAGACCTGGGCGACCAGCTGGACCTCCAGGTAGTGATTGCCGGAACCCAGAGTTCCCATCTCGCGGCGCTGTCGCTCCTTGGCCTTTTCCGAGACATCGGCCGGGTTGGCTCCGGCCATGCAGCCATGCTCCTCGGTGCGGAGCAGGTCGGCCTCACTGCCGTAGCCCTGCTGTACCGCCCAGGCGGCACCGCCAATCAGCATCTGGTCCATCTCTCGATGTGTCAGCTTTATAGTGCCTGTACTGCCCAGGCCCGCCGGGATGGCCACAGCCAGCAGGTCGGCCAAGGCCTTTTTGTGGGGGCGCAACTGATCGAGCGTCAGGCCGGTGTGCAGGGTTCGTACGCCGCAGGAGATGTCGAAACCGACGCCGCCGCCCGAGACCACGCCACCTTCATCCGGATCAAACGCCGCCACACCACCGATGGGAAAACCATAACCCCAGTGGGCATCTGGCATGGCGTAGGCAGCCTGCTGGATGCCGGGCAGGCTGGCGACATTGCTGAGCTGTTTGAAGACCTTGTGGTCCATGGCCTCGATCAGCATGTGATCGGCATAGATGATGGCTGGCACCCGCATCCTGCCCTGGGGCGCGATCCGCCAAGCGTAGGGTGATTCGGTGGCTAGGGGTCTGAATTCCATCTTTTCACTCCTTGCTACACGTCGACCACGCACTGCGCATGCCACAGGCCGTCTTCATCCAGCCATACACGCAACTCCGTAAAGGTCGCGCCCTTGATCTCCACTGCGGGCTGATGGCGGGCAATGTCAATCGGTTCGCCCCAGGCCTTGCCCTGTAGTTCATGATCACAGATCTTGACCTGGAAGCGTGTGAACAGCATATGGCGTGTCGCCATCTCATAGATCAAGGCATTCAACCACTCGGTCAGCAGCAGCTCCTCGTCAGGGGCCGAGACATTGAGCTCTATCGTCTCGCTACCTGCCACCGTATCGGGCTCGACGATCACCGCCGTCATGGCCAGCGCGGCTTGTTCGAAGGCCTCGGCTAGAGTGTAGCCGCTACCACGCACGCCGATATCGGCGACGTGGTGAAAATGCTCCCATGCTGGTACGGACGACTCTTTCATCTAGTGCTCCCCGGTCAGAGGAACAAAGGCCAAGGGAAAATAGCTCTTCATCCCCCAATCAGGCAGGTAGCGCCCGACCACTGCTCCAGTACGTTCGACTTTTTGACTTGGGGCGGCGTGTAGAGCACCCGGGACATGACAAGCGCCAGCTGTGGGTGCAATCCATCGACGCTGGCAAAGCGACATCATCAGGCGGCTCATCCTTGATCAGGATGGCTCATTTTTCGATGCTACGCACCAGTTCCATGATCCGCTTATTCTCCAGCCAAGCCTGGTCGTCCAGATACTTACACAGCTGTTTCACCAGTTGATTATTGGTTTGATAGACCTTTCTCGCCCGCCTCCAGTAGATAGTAGCGGATACGCTCGAGGATCGACCTAGGCGCATCGCCTCCATCAGTCTCAACCAGGGGCACCACCGCCACCAGTTCATCCAGTTCCTGCTGGCGACGGGGTGACATCAGAAACTCCCAGAAGGCGCAAAGTCGGGTGGGACTACTTCAGTTTTAAGCGGTACTCGTACTACAACGCCGTCTACTCCGGATCTATAACGGCTATTCTACCCCCCCCTTCAGTGGGCCATTGAACGGTTGCAGATACTGATATTATCCCTGGAAAATCACCTCATCACCCAGGCAGCTTGAATAGAATGGATAGTGAAACCCTGCTCCAGCTCGACCGACAACACGTCTGGCACCCCTACAGCGCCATTGGAGCTGATCTGCCGGTGTTCCCGGTGGCCTCCGCCAAAGGGGTGCGGCTACGCCTCAGCGACGGGCGCGAGTTGATCGACGGTATGTCCTCTTGGTGGAGTGCGATCCACGGCTACAACCACCCGGAACTGAACCGTGCGGTGCAGGATCAGCTCAGCTCCATGTCTCACGTCATGTTCGGCGGGCTGACCCACCAGCCGGCGGTGGAGCTGGCGCAACGGCTGGTGGAGCTGACCCCCGAGCCGTTGCAGTGTGTCTTCTTTGCCGATTCCGGCTCGGTGGCGGTGGAGGTGGCGATGAAGATGGCCATCCAATACTGGCACGCCCGCGGTAAACCGTCGAAGCAGCGCTTTCTTACCATCCGCAATGGCTACCATGGCGACACCTTTGGCGCGATGTCGGTGTGCGATCCGGTCAACGGCATGCACGGGCTGTTTCGCGATGCCCTAGTGCAGCAATTTTTTGTCGACGCCCCGAGCCGCCCGTTTGGCGAGCCCTGCGACGATACGGACATGGCGCCGATGGCTGAACGCCTGGCGAAGGATCATCAGCAGATCGCCGCGGTGATCCTTGAACCGGTGGTGCAAGGGGCCGGTGGTATGCGCTTCTACTCCGCCGACTATCTGCGGCACCTGCGCCAGCTGTGTGACCGCTACGGCGTGCTGCTGATCTTCGACGAGATCGCCACCGGCTTCGGTCGCAGCGGCCGTCTGTTTGCCTGTGAGCACGCCGGCGTCAGCCCGGACATCCTCTGTCTGGGCAAGGCCCTGACCGGCGGTTACATGACCCTGGCTGCGACTCTCGCTACGCAAGATGTCGCCGCCACCATCTCATCAGGGGAGCCTGGTCTGTTCATGCACGGCCCCACCTTCATGGCCAACCCGCTGGCCTGCGCCACCGCTCTGGCCAGCATCCAACTACTACTGAACTCCCCCTGGCAGGCTCGGGTGGAAGCCATCGAATCAGGCATGCGCAGTGGCCTGGAGGCCTGTCGAGGGCTGCCGTCGGTGGCCGATGTGAGAGTGTTGGGGGCGATTGGCGTGGTGGAGCTGACTGCCCCGGTGGAGATGCGCAGCGTGCAGCCGGCGTTTGTCGAGCGAGGCGTCTGGCTGCGGCCGTTTGGACGACTGGTCTATCTGATGCCACCCTACATCATCGAGGCAGCAGATCTGCAGTACCTGACCGAAGCCGTGGTGGATGTGGTCCAGCAGCTGCAGGAGAACGGCCGGGGCAACCTGCAGATCACCTGAATCTTGCCCCCGGACCGGGAGCGTCGCTGTGTCAGGCTCATTTCCCGGACTAAAGCCGGTTTTTCTCATCAAAAAAAGGCTGTGCCGCCTCAGCATCCCCTTCATTCAGTAGCAGGTGCGCCCATTTCCGATAGTATGCGCCTGCTTACAAAGAGCTGGCGCATACTCAGGATGCGCGGCAATTACCTGGTCAAGCTCTGCCTTAGCCTGTTGCAGCTTCGACTGCCTGCCTCGATAGCTGTCCAGCAGTTCCTTTATCTGCCCTACCCTGGTAACAGGGTCTTCATCCAACCCTGCGGCAACTACCGCATCTGCACATGGTAACCCCAGCAGGAGAGCCAAAATAAGTGCTTGAACCAACGATCTGATCGGTTCCATTCCGTTTTCCGTTCTCAAACGATCCATCAATATCTGGCAACTCTGCCACCGGCTGAACCGGGCACGGCACACGCATGGTTATGCCAATCCATTTCTGCATCAGGATTAACGAAGGTAAAAGCATCAAGAGTTAGGGCAACGCTGGATTTATCACCCCCATTGGCCGAGACATCTGCCGCACGTTGTACCGCATCACCGAGACACCGCCGGTCATATGGCGAAAGCGCTGATCGATATTCCCCATACTCCGGCTCATCTGGCCCATCTCCTGGTCGATTGAGACCATTACAGAGCCGATCTTACCCATCGAATCACCCACCCCCGGCATCAGCTGACCCATCGCCTCGGTATGGGCAGTGATCTGGTCCATGTTGCCCATATGCTTATCGATGCTCTCCACCTTGTCGGTGATGCGGTTCATATTGACCCTCACCACCTCCAGATTGGTATGCATCGAATCCATATTGTCGACAATACCGTTAAGGTCATTAGAGAGGATGTGGATGTAGTAGACATTGAAGACGGCCACCACCAGCAGGAGGGCTGAGACCACCATCAGCACGATATTGGTGATATGGAAGTGGTGCTGGCGTTCATCCAAATGGAACTGGGTCTCCCGTCCCAGACGCCCCACCATCTGGACAAACAGGCGTTTTGGATCCTCTGACATCACAAACTCCTAGGGAAACGGGAACATCTTGTTCATGGTGCGGGCTGGCTGCCCCATACGGTGCATATCCTGCCCCATCATCTGCACCTCGCCGTTCATCTGGTTGATCGAGACGGAGATATTGTCAATCTTGCCGCGCACCTCGGTCATATGATTTCTGATGCCACCGATGGTGCCTTCCATCTGCGTCAGATCCTGAGCGATGCCCTGCATCTCGCGGTTCATCGTCTCGGTCTGCACAGTAATGCTATCCATCCGCGAGACCCGTCGTTCCATGGAGGAGATGTAGTTCTCGATACGCCCCATCTCCCCCGAGACGCTGGTGAAATTGTGGTTCATATCGGCGACAACGTTGGAGATCCGGGTGATCTGGGAGGAGAGTGTCAGCAACAGGATTAGGATTGAGACGGCAATCAGGCCCAGGATGATGACTCCGGTGCGAATGCTGTAATTCAGCCGGTCGACGAGATGCTTCTTGACCTCGATCTGGCTGAGAATGATCGCCTCAAAAGAGGTGACAGCACGTACCAACTGCTGGTCCGACACCGGCTCGCTACTGCTTGCTGCCGATGCCTGCGTTTCATCACCCATGAATTTTTACCTCGCCCCACCGTGATGCGCTGATGCTAACCAAAACTGTAGGGAATGAGAAGAAACGGATCAGCTTCAGAGTTCTGGCGAACGCACCACCATCATCTTCTCGACCTGCATATCACGATAAGTGTGGGGAATGCCGCCAACCCCCAACCCTGACTGACGCAACCCGGCAAAAGGCATCCAGTCAACGCGAAAGGCGGTGAAATCATTGACCATCACCGCCGATGCATCGAGCCGGCGGTAGGCGCGCATTGCCTGATCCAGATTTTTCGTAAAGACCGCCGCCTGAAACACATAGGGCAGACTGTTGGCTCGTTCGATCGCCTCATCCATATCCGTATAGGGATAGACACAGATCACCGGACCGAACACCTCTTGCTGACTGACCCGTACCTGCGACGGCGGATCGTAGAGCACCGTTGCCGGATAGCAGGTCTCTGAGAGCGGTTCACCACCACACAGGCACTCAGTCCCGGCGGCGACAGCCTCCTCCACCCACTCATGGATGCGTTGCGTCTCTGCAGGCCGGATCAGCGGCCCCACCGCGGTCTCCGCCAAGGTCGGATCGCCCACCTTCATCTGCTGCGCCTGCACCTTGAGCCGCTCGGCCAGCTCACGCGCGATGGAGGCCTCGGCAAACACCCGCTGCACCGACACACAGACCTGCCCGGCGTGGTAGAAGCCGCCCTTGGCCAGCAGTGGGATGGTATCGTTCAAGTCCGCATCGGCAGCGACGATCACCGGCGCCACCCCGCCGTGTTCCAGCGCACAACGGGTACCCGGCGCCAGCTGTGAGCGCAGCCACCAGCCGACCTTCGCCGAACCGATGAAGGAGAGAAAGCCGACCCGCGCATCGGTTGCCAGCTGGCCAGCGGTGGTCTGATCCTCGGTTAGCAGCGCCTGGGCCCAGCCTTTCGGCAGACCCGCCTCATGCAGGATCTGGATAAAACGCAGGCAGGAGAGCGGAGTGTCAGAGGCCGGTTTGACGATCACCGGGCAACCGGCGGCCACTGCCGGCCCCGCCTGGTGTACGATCAAGTTGAGCGGGTGGTTGAAGGCAGAGAGCGCCACCATCACCCCAATCGGTTCACGACGAGTGAAGGCGAGCCGTCCCACCGAGGCCTGGGTCAACCCCATCGGGATCTCCTCGCCCGCTTCGGTGCGCAGGGTCTCGATGCAGAGCTGCATACCGTCGATGGCACGCGCCACCTCCACCCGTGAATCACTCAACGGCTTGCCGCCCTCACGAGCCGCCTCCAGCGCCAGCTCCTCGGCCCGCCCGATCATAATCTGCCGGGCACGCTCAAGGATCTCAGTACGCCGCCAGACAGGCAGCCAGCCATCCTTATTGCGAAACAGCGTCTCAGCCGTCGCCAGCGCCTGCTCGACCCCGGCTGCGTCCAGCGTGTCGACTGTCGCGATCGGGGTGCGGTCAAAAGGGGCCAGCACCTCAATCTGACCAGCAGGAGGGGTCTGTTCCGCAATTAGGTGAGAGAAGTGTGGAATCTCTGGCATAGCTGTTCCCCTTTGATGAACGATTGCACAAGTGGCCGGCTCCATACTAAGCACAAAGCCCGCTCTCACCAACAGGAAATGCAGCACATCTGTCAGCCCAACCACCAGACCCTATGATGCGGTTATTTCCCAATCTGCCCCAGCGCCGAATTACCTGGCCATTGATTGTCCATACTGTGGGTAGATCAACCAAATCTTCGAGGTCGCAGCAATGCCACTACAGAGTCTCGAGCAGAACCTTATCCAACCCCTGCCCTCTCCACTCACCCCACCCAGCAGAGACGCCAAGAGCGGGGCCACTCTAAGCACAGCTGCAACCAGCGAAGCGCTCAACCTGCAAGCCAGCCAGCAGCCCCTGGAGCTGCTCTACCGCAGTGCCCTGGCAAAGCTCAATGAGATACTGGCGCCCGAACTCGGCCCCCAGGCTATCGAACAAGCCGCCAAGCAGGATTTCACCCCCGAGGCCACCGCCGAACGCATCGTCGGCTTCGCCACCGGCTTCTTTGGCGGCTTTCTTGAGAACCACCCCGAGATGGAGCAGGACAGCGCACTGAACGAGTTCATTGAACTGATCGGTGGCGGCATCGAACAGGGTTTTGCAGAGGCGAGGGGGATCCTCAAGGGGCTGGAGATCCTCAACGGCGAGATCGAGCAGAATGTCGATAAGACCTATGAGCTGGTGCAGCAGGGGCTGGAACGCTTCCGCCTGGCGATCATGGAGCAGTTGGGATTGAGCGAAAACAAAGACGCCACGCCAGCATAATGAGAATGAGATAGGCACAAAAAAGGGGCCCGCGGGCCCCTTTCTCATCGACACTGTCAGAGCAGGATTACTCCCCCTCCTCCACCGCCTTCATGGAGAGACGGATGCGACCCTGCTTATCCACCTCCAGTACCTTGACGCGGATGTTATCCCCTTCGGAGAGCTTGTCGCTCACCTTCTCCACTCGCTCGTTGGATATCTGCGAGATATGCACCAGACCATCCTTGCCGGGCAGGATGGTGACAAAGGCGCCGAAGTCCATCAGGCGGGCGACCTTGCCCTCGTAGACGGTACCGACCTCGACATCCGCGGTGATCAGCTCAACGCGCTTCTTCGCCTCTTCACCGGCCGCCTTGTCGACCGAGAAGATCTTCACGATGCCATCGTCGGTGATGTCGACGGTGGCACCGGTCGCCTCGGTGATGCCGCGGATGGTCACACCACCCTTGCCGATCACATCGCGGATCTTGTCCGGGTTGATCTTGATCTCGATGATACGCGGCGCGTGCTCGGACATCTCACCCCGATGCGAGGAGATCACGCGGTTCATCTCGTCGAGGATGTGCAAACGTCCCTCTTTGGCCTGCTCCAGGGCGATCTCCATGATCTCCTTGGTGATGCCGTTGATCTTGATATCCATCTGCAGGGCGTTGATGCCCTGGGCGGTACCGGCGACCTTGAAGTCCATGTCGCCGAGGTGATCCTCGTCGCCCATGATGTCGGTGAGCACAGCAAAACGCTCATCCTCTTTGATCAGGCCCATCGCCACACCGGCCACCGGTGCCTTTAACGGCACACCGGCGTCCATCAGCGAGAGGCTGGTGCCACACACCGATGCCATCGAGGAGGAGCCGTTCGACTCGGTGATCTCGGAGACCACTCGGATCGCGTAGGGGAACTCCGCCAGGGTCGGCATGCAGGCCAGCACGCCGCGTTTGGCGAGACGACCGTGGCCAATCTCGCGACGTTTGGGGCTACCAACGCGACCGGTCTCGCCAACACAGAAGGGCGGGAAGTTGTAGTGCAGCATGAAGGACTCGCGGCGCTCGCCCTCCAGCGCATCGATGATCTGGCTGTCGCGCTCGGTGCCGAGGGTGGTGACCACCAGCGCCTGAGTCTCACCGCGGGTGAACAGGGCCGAACCGTGGGTACGCGGCAGCACACCGGTGCGCACGCTGATCGGGCGCACAGTGCGGGTGTCGCGACCATCGATGCGCGGCTCACCGTCGAGGATACGGCCGCGCACGATCCGCTTCTTCAGCTTCTCCAGGGCACCCTTGACCTCGTCGGTGCTCCAGCGGGGCTCTTCGCCCTCAGCAGCGCTGCAGAGTTTCTCCAGGGTCGCCTCTTTCACTGCATCGGCAGCGGCATAGCGCTCCAGCTTGTCGGCGATGCTGTAGGCATCACCCATCCCCGCCTCTGCTGCTTCGGCAACCGCCGCGGTCAGCGCTTCATCCACTGTCGGCGACTCAAACTCGCCCGCGGCCTTGCCCACCTCGGCAGCCAGTGCATTGATCGTGTCGATCACGATCTGGGATTGTTCGTGACCGAACAGGACTGCGCCCAGCATCACCTCTTCGGAGAGCTCATTGGCCTCGGACTCCACCATCAACACCGCCTCTTCGGTACCGGCGACGATCAGATCGAGATCAGAATCGGCGCTCAGGCCGGTGCTGGCAGCGTTGAGGATGTACTCGCCATCCTTGTAGCCGACACGGCAGGCACCGACCGGACCGTTGAACGGCAGGCCAGAGATGGCCAGCGCCGCGGAGGCGCCGATCAGAGCCGGGATCTCAGGATCCACTGCCGGATTGAGGGACTTCACGGTGAGGATCACCTGAACCTCACTGTTGTAGCCCTTGGGGAACAGCGGACGGATCGGACGATCGATCAGACGCGAGGTGAGGATCTCCTTCTCACTCGGGCGCCCCTCGCGGCGGAAGAAACCTCCGGGGATCTTACCCGCGGCATAGGTCTTCTCCTGATAATCCACTGTCAGCGGAAAGAAGTCGCGACCCGGGATCGGGCCGGCCCCGACCACGGTGGCCAGGACCACGGTGTCGTCCATATTGACCAGCACCGCGCCGTCAGCCTGGCGGGCGATCTCACCGGTCTCTAAGGAGACCTTGTGCTCACCCCACTGAAACTCTTTTTTGATTGCAGTCACTCTCTTTGTCCTCTGTGCAGAATTGACGATGCGCTTAGCGGCGCAGACCTAGTCGGGAGATCAGATCGCGGTAACGATCCACGTCTTTATTCTTCAGGTAGTCGAGCAGCTTGCGGCGGGAGTTGACCATGCGCACCAGGCCCTGACGGGAGTGGTGGTCCTGCTTATGCTCTTTGAAGTGTTCAGTGAGCTGAAGGATACGCGAGGTCAGCAGGGCTACCTGCACCTCGGGGGAACCTGTGTCGTTCGGTCCGCGTTTGTACTCTTCAACGATTGCGTTCTTTTCTGCTGCGCTCATTGCCATGACGTCTACTCCTAAGTAGCTGTGGCGTCTGTAGAAGGCCTTCACTTTGCCCCTCCAACAATGAGCTCAGAGGGGATCCGGCCGGTTAATCAGGCAGCCCCGAAGTGGGTCTGCCAAAAGCGGGTGAGTATGCGCCGTTCAAGGCGCCTCTTCAAATCGGAAAAACACCTTAGTCGGTCTTAATTCGCTGCCTGCATCATACGCTTGGGGGCGACCCGACCATCATCGAGGATCTGGCCCACACCGATGAACTCGTCACCGTTGGCGTAGAGCCGCACCCAACCTTCAGTGGGGGCCTTCGGCACCAGGATCGGCTGCCCCTGACGCAAGTAGAAAAGCATGTCAGGGGAGAGGACGACCTCTGGCCAGTTCTCCAAGGCGCTCTCCAGCGGCAGGAGCATCTGGTCCATCTCATCGAAGCGGCGCTCCTGCCAGGCCTCTTTGAGCTCGGCCAGAGTCACCATTTCGGCACCGTCATAGGGCCCAACCCCGGTGCGCCGCAGGCCGCTGACATAGGCGCCGCAGCCTAATGCCTTGCCGATATCCTCGGCGAGGGTCCGCACATAGGTGCCTTTGGAGCAGTGCACATCGAGCTCGAACTCGGGCAGCTCGCACGACAGTAACTCCAGCGCGTGAATATGGATGGTGCGCGGCTCGCGCTCCACCTCGATACCCTTACGCGCCAGATTGTAGAGGCGCTCGCCCTTGTGTTTGATGGCGGAGTACATCGGCGGTAGCTGTTGCTGCTCGCCGCGAAAGTCAGCGAGCGTGTCACGGATCTGCGCCTCGCTAACCCCGGAGGCATCCCGCTCTTCAACCACCTCGCCCTCGGCATCGGCTGTGGTGGTAGTCACCCCGAGCCGGATCCGCACCTGGTAGTGTTTGTCTGCATCGAGCAGAAACGCCGACAGCTTGGTCGCCTCGCCAAAGCAGATCGGCAACAGGCCAGTGGCAAGCGGATCGAGGCTGCCGGTATGGCCCGCCTTCGCCGCCTTGTAGAAAAACTTGACCTCCTGCAAGGCCTTGTTCGAGGTAATGCCTTCCGGCTTATCCAGCAGGAACACACCGCTGATATTGCGCCCCCGATTGCGACCACGTCCCATCTTCTACTTCAACTCTCTAATCTGAGGCTAACCGGCGCTGCCTTGATGGCAACCGATCGGGCCAGGTAATACCAATACCGGATTATTCCGGTTCGTCAGCGGTGCGGCTCACCGCCTCTTCAATCAGCTGCGTCAGATGCTGGCCCCGCCCTACCGACTCATCAAAAACAAACTTGAGCTTGGGCACTGTGCGAATCTTCAGCCCCTGCCCCAACAGCCAGCGCAGATGGCTCGCCTGCTGGTTCAGCAGCTTGGTGCACTCCGCCAGGCTGAGACTGGCGCTCATCACGGTATAGAAGACCTTGGCGACAGACAGATCACGTACCACCCGGACCTCCTGGATGGTGACCATGCCAAGGCCCGGATCACCGACCTCGCTACGGATCAGCTCTGCCAGATCGCGCTGGATCTGTGCACCAACCCGGTCGCTACGCTTAAAATCACGCGCCATGGCTTACTCGATCACCCGTGCCACTTCGGTGCGTTCGAATACCTCGATCTGGTCGCCTGGCTGCACGTCATTGTAGTTTTTCACGCCGATACCGCACTCGGTGCCCGCCTTGACCTCACTGACGTCGTCCTTGAAGCGACGCAGCGACTCTAGTGAGCCTTCGTAGATCACCACATTGTCGCGCAGCACGCGGATCGGATTGTTGCGCTTGACTGTACCCTCGGTGACCATGCAGCCGGCAATGGCACCGATCTTGGAGTTGCGAAACACGTCGCGCACCTCGGCCATACCGATGATCTCCTCACGGATCTCCGGTGAGAGCATGCCGCTGAGGGCCTTTTTCACATCATCAATGATCTCGTAGATGATGCTGTAGTAGCGCATGTCGATGCCCTGCTCCTCCACCACCCGGCGCGCGCCGGCATCGCCACGCACGTTGAAGCCGATGATGATGGCGCCGGAAGTGACCGCCAGGTTGGCGTCCGATTCGGTGATACCGCCAACTCCGGAGGCAACCACCCGCACCTTCACCTCGTCGGTGGAGGTCTTCACCAGGGACTCTTTAAGCGCCTCCACCGAGCCCTGCACGTCTGCCTTGAGGATAACGTTGAGGGTCTGGGTCTCACCCTCGGCCATCTTGCTGAACATCTCATCGAGCTTGGCCGCCTTCTGTGCTGCCAGGCGGGTATCGCGCTGGCGCTCATGACGCAGTTCGGCTAGCTCACGGGCGCGCCGTTCATCGCTCATCACGCGCATGTCGTCACCCGCTTCGGGAGTGCCGGAGAGGCCCAACACCACCACCGGGATCGAGGGACCGGCCGACTTCACTGAGTGGCCGTTCTCGTCGAACATAGCACGCACCCGGCCGAACTCCCGACCCGAGACGATCATGTCGCCACGCTTGAGGGTACCGGAACGTACCAACACAGTAGCCACCGGACCGCGCCCCTTATCAAGGGAGGATTCGACGATGGAGCCAACAGCCGGGCCGTCAGCCACTGCCTTCAGCTCCAGTACCTCCGACTGCAGCAGGATCGCGTCAAGCAGTTCGTCGATGCCCTGACCTGTCTTTGCAGAGACCCGTATAAACTGAGTATCGCCACCCCACTCCTCGGGAATCACCTCCTCCTGGGAGAGTTCCTGGATCACCCGGTCGGGGTTAGCATCCTCTTTGTCGATCTTGTTGATCGCCACGATCAGCGGCACATCAGCGGCCTTGGCGTGCTGGATTGCCTCTTTGGTCTGTGGCATCACGCCATCATCGGCGGCCACCACCAGGATTACGATATCGGTGACCTTGGCGCCGCGGGCACGCATCGCGGTAAAAGCAGCGTGGCCGGGGGTATCGAGGAAGGAAACGGTACCTTTCTTGGTATCCACATGGTAGGCACCGATGTGCTGGGTGATGCCGCCGGCTTCGCCCGCCGCCACCCGGCTGGTGCGGATGTAATCGAGCAACGAGGTCTTGCCGTGGTCGACATGGCCCATGATGGTGACCACCGGCGGGCGTGTCACCGCCTCGCCCAGCATCTCGCTATCTTCATCCGCACTCAGTAGCTCCGCCTCGACATCCTCGTCCTTCTGTTCGACCGGGGTATGCCCCAGCTCTTCCACCACCAGCACGGCGGTATCCCGGTCGAGCGGCTGGTTGATGGTGACCATCATGCCCATCTTCATCAGCACCTTGATCACCTCGGCCGCCTTCAACGCCATGCGCTGAGCCAGTTCCGCCACGGCAATGCTCTCTGGGATCAGTACCTCACGCACCACCGGTGCGGTGGGGCGCTTGAAGCCATGCTCCTGATTCTCCGGCGCCGCACCCTGACGTCCGCGCCGACGCGCTCCAGGCGGCTGCCTCTTTTTGCGCTTGCCGCGTTTGTCTGCTGAAACATGCAGCTCTTTGCGGGCGAAGCGGGAATCTTTACCCGGACCTTTGCTTTCGGCCGGTTTTTTGGGCTCACTCCGTGGCTTAGCGGCACGCCCGGCCTCTTTCTGCTTGCGCGCCTCTTCTTCCTGGCGCTTCAGCTCAGCCTGTTTGCGCTGCTCTTCTTCGGCAGCCAGGCGAAGCTTTTCCTCTTTTTGGCGCAACTCTTCCGCTGCTTTTGCCTCCTGTTCCGCCTTGAGACGGCCTGCCGCCTCTTCGGCGTGCTGCCTCTCCTGCTCAGCATTACGCCGCGCCTCGGCCTCGGCCTCGATCTTGGCCTGCTCGGCCGCCTGTGCCTCGAGCGCCTTACGCGCCTCTTCAGCCTCTTTCAGGGCAGATTCGCTGGTCTCTACCGCACTGCGTTTCACATAGGTCCGCTTCTTGCGTACCTCCACGCTGACGGTTTTACTGGCGCCGACAGGCGCTCTCCGACTCGGGGTGCTGCGTCCACTTGCCGTGGGCTGGCGCAGTTCGCTCACGGTTTTGCGTCGCAGCGTCACCTTGCTCGGCGAGCTGACAATCGACTTCCCCTGTTTGCCATGGCTTTTGCGCAGATGGCTGAGCAGGCGCGATTTTTCCTCATCGCTAATCGGGTCGTCGAGACCTTTGGCCTGAATACCGGCATCGACCAGCTGTCCCAACAGACGATCTGCGGGAATACCAACCACCTTTGCAAGCTGCGCTACGGTTACTTCGCTCATTTATTCAGGCCTCTCGGGTTTGCCTTTCCTTCGTGTTGCTGTGCAACTTGTTCTCATTGTCGCCCAGACTACTCTGCGTCTTCGAACCAGGGCGCACGCGCGGTGATGATCAGCTTACCAGCCCGCTCTTCATCCATGCCTTCGACGTCCATCAGGTCATCCACCGACTGCTCCGCCAGATCCTCCATGGTGGCGATGCCGTGGCTCGCCAGCAGATAGGCCAGGTCCTTGTCCATACCGTCCATTGTTAACAGGTCTTCAGCCGGCTCGGCAAACGCCTCTTCCTTGGCGATCGCCTTGGTCAGCAGCACATCCTTGGCACGGTTGCGCAGCTCGTCTACCAGATCATCATCGAACTCTTCGATGCTCAGCATCTCTTCGATCGGCACATAGGCCACCTCGTCAACGCTGGTGAAGCCCTCCTGCACCAGAATGGTGGCGACATCCTCGTCCACACCAAGATGCTCCATGAAGGCTTCGATGAAGCCACGCGACTCCTGATCGCTCTTCTCTGCCGCCTGGGCCTCGTCCATCACGTTGAGCTCCCAGCCCGTCAGCTGGCTGGCCAGGCGCACATTCTGTCCGCCCCGCCCGATCGCCTGGGATAGGTTCTCCTCGCTGACCGCCACATCCATGGCGTGCCGGTCCTCATCTACTACGATGGATACTACATCCGCCGGCGACATGGCGTTGATCACGAACTGCGCAGGGTTATCGTTCCATAGGATGATATCAACCCGCTCGCCGTTGAGTTCGTTGGAGACCGCCTGCACTCGCGAACCGCGCATGCCGACACAGGCGCCGACCGGGTCGATGCGTGAGTCGAGGGCCTTAACCGCGATCTTGGCGCGCAGACCGGCGTCGCGGGCGGCGCCGCGGATCTCGATCAGCCCCTCGCCGACCTCGGGCACCTCCAACTTAAAGAGTTCGATCAGCAATTCCGGCATAGTGCGGCTGACAAACAGTTGCGGCCCGCGGACCTCAGAGCGGATCTCGTAGAGATAGCCGCGGATGCGATCGCCTACCCGCACCGCCTCTTTCGGGATCATGTGTTCACGACCGATAAAGGCCTCAGCGTTGCCACCGAGATCGAGAAATACGTTGCCGCGGTCGACCCGCTTGACCACGCCGGTGACCAGTTCGCCCTTGCGGTCTTCATAGGCGGCCACGACCTTGGCGCGCTCGGCTTCGCGCACCTTCTGTACGATCACCTGTTTGGCGGCCTGGGCGGCAATGCGACCAAACTCAATTGAGTCGATCTCTTCTTCGATGAAGTCACCGATCTGGATGTCGGGTTGCTGCTCTTTGGCTGCGTCGAAAGTGATCTGACGTAGTGGCGCATCCGGTTCATCACTGGAGTAGTCTTCCACCACTTCCCAGCGGCGAAAGCTCTCGTAGTCACCACTGGTGCGGTCGATCTCGACCCGGACCAGGATATCGTCGCCGTTTTTTTTGCGCGTAGCGGATGCCAGGGCGGCTTCAATCGCCTCGAAGATAATTACCTTCTCCACGCCCTTTTCATTCGAAACAGCGTCAACAACCAGCAGAATTTCTTTACTCATCTGTTGTTACCCAATTCAGAATTTCGGTATCAAACGGGCTGAATCTATCTCATCCAGCGGAATGGCGTGCTGCTTGCCATCCTCTTCCAGCAGGATAGTGTTGCCTTCCAAACCGCTCAGCGTTCCGCTGAAGCGGCGCTGATTGCCTATCTTCATGCGAGTTTTCACACGAACCCGCTGGCCTTTGAATCGCTCAAAGTCTGCCGCTTCAAACAGCGGCCGATCGAGACCCGGCGAGGAGACCTCCAGGTCATACTTCTCCTTGATCGGATCCTCTACATCGAGCACACCGCTCACCTGGTGACTCACCTGGGCGCAATCATCGACATTGATGCCCTGCTCATGATCAATGTAGATGCGCAGCAGCAGATTGCCTCTTGGGCCACTGGTCGACTCGACACCCACCAGTTCATAGCCGAGCAGGTCGACCTCCTGGCGAATCAGTTGAATCAGTTTATCCGGTGCTGAGCGCATTTATTCTCCGCAATAAAAAATGGGCTCAAGGCCCATTCCAGCTGACTTCGACCCACCGCCGAAGATGCATATTGCAGTTACTGCATCTCCCTCTGGCCGTCCTGGGCGATCGGTGTCGAAAATAAAAAAACCCCGTAAAACGGGGTTTTTTATTATGTGGTAGCGGGGGCAGGATTTGAACCTACGACCTTCGGGTTATGAGCCCGACGAGCTACCAGACTGCTCCACCCCGCATCAACGCCGCGAATACTACTTCGATTGGTGCCCCATGGCAAGAACTATTTCACAATTATTAGCCCCAAGCAGTAATGTCCCCTTTTCCTGTCAGGAGTTGACAGGACTATTTTACAATCCGGGAATCATCCGCCAATTGCACTGTTACAGATCGAGAGCAACCCTGCAGGGAACAGGCCAAGCAGCAGCACCGCCAGTCCATTCAGCGACAGTACGATCTGTGTATCCGCACCCACAACGAGTGGTTGCTCATCAACCGGCTTGTCGAAGTACATCAGCTTAATCATGCGGATATAGTAGAAGGCACCAATGATCGAGAAGAAAACGCCTACCATAGCCACCCAGGTGAGATCGACACTGATCACAGCATCCAGCACGAACAGTTTAGCGAAGAAACCGACTGTCGGCGGTACCCCGGCCATCGAGAACATCAGCAACAGCATCATCGCAGCGAACCAGGGATTGCGCTGGTTGAGGCCCTTGAAATCATCCAGACTCTCAGCCTCGAAACCGCGCCGGCTCAGGGCGATAACGATACCGAAGCCACCCAGCGACATCACAGCATAGACCAGAGTGTAGAACATCGCTGCGGTGTAGCCTTCGGCAGTACCCGCCAGTATGCCCAACATGATGAACCCCACATGGGAGATGGTCGAGTAGGCCAGCATGCGTTTGATGTTGGTCTGCACCACCGCCACCAGGTTACCTATACCCATCGAGAGTACGGCAAGGATGATCAACATCCCCTGCCAGCCCTGCATGCCGCCATGCAGCCCCTGCATACCGTTCAGGCCTGCCATTCCATCCACCAGCAAACGCATCGCCAGCGCAAAGGCGGCGATCTTCGGTGCGCTGCTGAGAAATAGAGTCACCGCAGTCGGCGCACCATGGTAGACATCCGGCACCCACATGTGGAAAGGCACCGCACCCAGCTTAAAGGCCAGCCCGATCACCACGAACACCAGGCCGAACACCAACACCATGTTGTTCGGCTCGACGTCCTTGAGGGCCACCGCCAGCTCATCGAAACGCAACGTGCCGGTGGCGCCATAGATCATCGAGATGCCGTAGAGCAGCATCCCGGACGCGATGGCGCCGAGCACGAAATATTTCATCGCCGCCTCGGCGCCGTCTTTGCTGTCGCGATTAAAGGCGACCAACGCATACAGTGAGAGCGAGAGCAGCTCGAGACCGAGATAGACCACCAGAAAACTGTTGGCGGAGACCATAATGCTCATGCCAAGCACCGCAAACAGCCCCAGAGTATAGAACTCGCCCTTGAACAGGCCGCGCTGGCGCAGATAGTCCTTGGCATAGAGGAAGGCCACCAGACTGACCAGGTAGATCGCCACCTTCAGTACGTCCGCCATCGGATCACGCACATAGGAACCATCGAAGACGATCTCGACGCCCCCGCCAGAGACGCCTATAGCGACCGCAGCGCCGACAATCAGACCAAACTGAGTGATCGCATAGCTAACGATGCGGTGCTCATCCTTAAGATAGAGATCCACCACCAGCACTACGCAGGCCAGGGTCAGAATAACAATCTCCGGCAGGACCGGAACCAGTGTGGCTAAATCAAAATGCATCTGATGCTACCCGTGCGGATTACCCGATCAGAGTTTAGAGACCGAAATATGTTGCAGGAGATTGACGATGGAGGCGTCCATCACCTCCACCAGCGGCGCCGGCCAGAGCCCCAGGATCAACACCGCCACTGCCAGCGTACCAAGCACGACCAACTCGCGGCGATTCATATCCTGCAGCCCGGCAACACCTTCGCTCTCGACCGTGCCGAACACCACTCGTTTCACCATCCACAAGGTGTAAGCCGCGCCGATGATCAGCGTGGTCGCCGCCAGGAAGGCATACCAGAAGTCGGCCTGGAAGCTGGCCAGAATCACCATGAACTCGCCGACGAAACCGGAGGTGCCAGGCAAACCTGCATTGGCCATGGCAAAGAAGACCATGAAGGCGCCAAACACCGGCATGGTGTTGATCACACCACCGTAGTCGCCGATCTCACGGCTGTGCAGTCGATCGTAGAGAACCCCCACGCAGAGGAACATCGCCGCTGAGATAAAGCCGTGGGAGACCATCTGCACCATGCCACCCTCGACACCGAGGATTGCACCGGAGGCATCGCTGGAACCAGAAGATATGGTGAAGACGATGAAGAAGCCGAGGGTGACAAAACCCATATGGGCGATAGACGAATAGGCGATCAGCTTCTTCATGTCCTGCTGTACCAGCGCAACAAAACCGATATAGACCACCGCAATCAAGGACATACCGATGATCAGCCAGTCGAGTGAGTGGCTGGCGTCGGGTGTGATCGGCAGACTGAAGCGCAGGAAGCCATAGCCTCCGATCTTCAGCATGATCGCCGCCAGGATCACAGAACCGCCAGTGGGCGCCTCGACATGGGCATCCGGCAACCAGGTGTGGACCGGCCACATCGGCACCTTCACGGCAAATGCCAACAGAAAGGCGATAAAGATCAGGATCTGTTCGTTCAGACCCAGCTTGAGGTCATGAAAACCGAGGATCTCGAAACTGCCCGACTGAAAGAACATATAGATCAGTGCGACCAGCATGAAGACTGAGCCAAGAAAAGTGTAGAGGAAAAACTTGATGGTGGCGTAGACGCGGTTCGGCCCACCCCAGACACCGATGATGACGAACATCGGAATCAGCATCGATTCCCAGAACACATAGAAGAGCATTGCATCAAGGGCAGAGAAGACGCCCACCATGACACCCTCCATGATCAGAAAGGCTGCCATGTATTGTGAGGGTTTGTACTGAATCACCTCCCAACCGGCGATCACCACTAGCGGGGTGATGAAGGTGGTCAACACGATCAACGGCATCGAGATGCCATCGACACCCATGTAATACTCGACATTGAGTAGAGGGATCCAAGCAGCACGCTCGACAAACTGCATCTCGGCGGTCGAGCTATCGAAGCCGAACCAGAGTGGCAGGCTCACGATAAAGGTGAGCAGCGCAATGATCAGTGCAGTCCAGCGAGTTGCATTAGGTTCACGATCACCACTGGCGAGCACCACGGCGCCGCCGATGATAGGCAGCCAAACGGTAAGGCTGAGGATTGGCCAATCCGCAATCATGCTTTGTATCCTTCGTCTTCTTATACAATCACGAACCAGGTCAGCATCAGCAGCAAACCCAGAATCATGGCAATCGCATAGTGATAGAGGTAACCGGTCTGCACATGCCGCACCACACCGGCAATCCAGCCCACGCTGCGCGCTGATCCGTTGACCAGCAGGCCATCGATCAAAGTGCGGTCACCGACAAACCAGAACAGCTTACCGATCAGGCGGCTGCCACCGGCAAACACCAGCTGATAGGCCTCATCGAACCAGTACTTTTTATCCAGCAGAGTGTAGAGTGGCGCTGCCTTCGACTTGATCCGCTCGGCAATTGATGGATCCTTCATATAGATGTACCAGGCGGTGAGAAAACCACCCAGTGCCAACCAGAACGGCAGACCCATCATGCCATGCAGGATAAAGCCTGCAGAACCGTGGAATTGCTCACCCATTTCGGCCAGCACATTATGCTGCGCTGACACATGCAGCACACCGCTGAACCAGTCACCGAACAGCATCGGTTCTATAGTCAGATAGCCAAGACCAACGGATGGGATCGCCAACAGAATCAGCGGTATCGTCACCACCTTTGGGGTCTCATGAATATGCTCTTTGGCATGTTCATCACGCGGCCCCTCGCCGTGGAACACCAGAAAGAACATACGGAAGCTGTAAAGCGCGGTGACAAATACCCCGGCCACCACCAGCAGATAGGCATAGCCTGCGCCCGCCACGCTGGAGTGGTGCACCGCTTCGATGATCGCATCTTTGGAGAAGAAACCGGAGAAGCCGGGGAAACCGATCAGCGCCAGTGAACCGATCAGCGAGGTCCAGTAGGTGATCGGCATGTACTTCTTGATGCCACCCATGTTGCGGATATCTTGATCGTGGTGCATACCGATGATCACAGAGCCGGCGGCAAGGAACAGCAGCGCCTTGAAGAAAGCGTGAGTCATCAGGTGGAAGATACCAGCGGCATAGGCCGATGCGCCCAACGCCACCATCATGTAACCCAGCTGTGACAGGGTCGAATAGGCCACCACCCGTTTGATATCGTTCTGCACTATGCCGATCAGGCCAGTGAAGAAAGCGGTGGTAGCACCGATCACCAGCACGAAGCTGAGCGCGGTCTCGGACAACTCATAGAGCGGCGACATACGCGCCACCATGAAGATACCGGCAGTGACCATGGTCGCGGCGTGGATCAAGGCCGAGATCGGGGTCGGACCTTCCATCGAGTCGGGCAGCCAGACATGCAGCGGCACCTGCGCCGACTTACCCATGGCGCCGATAAACAGCAGGATACCGATCGCCGACATCAGTGAGACACCGCCAAAGATATCGATCTGCTTGTCGGCAAAGCCCTTGCTTGGATCCATCGCCAGCTCGAACACCTCGCGATAATCGAGACTACCGAAGTACATCACAATCGCGGCAATGCCGAGAATAAAGCCAAAGTCACCCACCCGGTTGACCAGGAACGCCTTCAGGTTGGCAAAGATTGCAGTCGGACGCACCGACCAGAAGCCGATCAGCAGATAGGAGACCAGGCCCACCGCCTCCCAGCCGAAGAACAGCTGCATGAAATTGTTGGACATCACCAACATCAACATGGAGAAGGTGAACAACGAAATGTAGCTGAAGAAACGCTGGTAGCTATTGCGCCCGGCAAGACTCTCTTTCGGCCAGTTGTGCTCGTCGTCCGCCATGTAACCGATGGTGTAGACATGCACGCAGAAGGAGACAAAGGTCACCACGCTGATCATCACGGCGGTCAGCTGATCAACCAGAAATCCCACCTCCATGTTGATTCCGCCACTCACCATCCAGGTGTAAATCAGACCATTGAAAACCGCTTCAGCGTCGAGCGCAAAGCGCTTCAGAGTATAGAGCGACAGCAGCGCGGCGATGCCAACGCCAGCGGTGGTCACCCAGTGGGCACCCTTGCGACCGATACTGCCACCAAGGAAACCCGCGATAATGGCGCCCAACAGAGGGGCCAATACTATGATGAGGTATATATTTTCCATGGTTGTCTGTTTTCTACGCTATCCCCGGTCGAACGGTTCCCCGAACGTCCACTACAGCCCATTTGCAGAAATCTGCTCTGCACCTTGCCATTCTGATTCATGCGGAGCACGACATCGCGCACCCGCGCCGCACACTATCCCTTCAGGGCATCCATATCCTCAACATTGATGCTGCGCCTGCTGCGGAACAGCACCACCAGCAGCGCCAACCCGATTGCCGCCTCTGCTGCAGCCACCGTCAGGATAAAGAAGACGAACACCTGACCCGCGCTATCTCCGAGAAAATGGGAGAAGGCAACAAAGTTGATATTGACCGCCAACAGCATCAACTCGATACACATCAGCAGGATGATCACGTTCTTACGATTCAGGAAGATGCCTGCAATGCTCAGGGCAAACAGGATGGCACCTACCACAAGATAATCTGAAAGCGCTATCACTGACCCGACTCCTAACTCTTCTCTGCGTCCATCTGCACCATCCGCACCCGATCAGCACGCTTCACCACCACCTGTTGGGATGGATCGATGCTCTTGTTCTCAGGACGTTTACGCATGGTCAGTCTGATTGCAGCAATAATCGCCACCAGCAGGATCACCGCGGCAATCTCAAACGGATACATATAGACCGTGTAGAGCACGCTGCCGAGCTCCTCTGTATTGCTGTAGTCGGCTGCATGACGCGCAGGCGCTGCAAACTTCTCAAGACCAAAGTTCTGTGGTCCCACCACCAGCAACAGCTCTGCGCCCATCGCCACCGCCATCACCAGCCCGATCGGCAGATAGCGAATAAAGCCTGCCCGGAGGGTGGCGATCTCAATATCGAGCATCATCACCACAAACAGGAACAGCACCATCACCGCACCGACGTAGACCAGCACCAGGGTCATCGCGAGAAACTCCGCTTCCGCCAGCAGCCAGAGCCCGCTGGTTGCGATAAACGCAACGATCAAAAACAGCGCCGAGTGCACCGGATTGCGCCGGGTGATCACCATAGTGGCGGCAAAGATCAGGATCGCCGCCAAAACATAAAAGACAATCTTTTCAAAGGTCATCGGGGTCATCCAACCGGGTTGGCTAATCTTCCAGGCTCAGCGATATCTCGCCTGGGCCTCGATATCTGCTGCGAGCTGGGCCTCATACTTATCGCCCAGCGCCAGCAATTTCTGTTTTGTCATCACCGCATCTTCTCGGTTCTCAAAGTGATACTCGTAGATGCGGGTTTCGACGATCGCGTCCACCGGGCAGGACTCCTGACAGTAACCGCAGAAGATGCACTTGAACAGATCGATGTCGTAGCGTGTGGTGCGCCGCGAACCATCCTCACGGGGCGAAGCTTCGATAGTGATCGCCAGTGCCGGACAAGTCGCCTCACACAGCTTGCAAGCGATGCAACGCTCCTCGCCGTTGGCATAGCGACGCTGCGCGTGCAGACCACGAAAGCGCGGCGAGACTGGCGCCTTCTCCTCCGGATACATCACCGTGAACTTGCGCTTAAACAGGTAGCGTCCGGTCAGCCGCAGGCCACGCAACAGCTCCAGCAGGAACAGGCTCTTGAAATAGTTGGTCAGTGCATTCATTGGTCAGAGCCTCTCAATCGAACCACCAGGGGAGCTGATAGACCACCGCCAGACCCACCACTGCGATCCAGACGATGGTGATCGGGATGAACACCTTCCAGCCGAGCCGCATGATCTGGTCGTAGCGGTAACGCGGAAAGGTCGCACGCAACCAGAGAAACAGAAACATGAAGAACGCGGTCTTAAACACCAACCAGACAAAACCAGGCACCCAGTCGAACAGCGCACCGAGCAGCGGCCAGCCTTCAAAGGGGGAGAGCCAGCCACCCATGAACATCAGCGCGGTCAGCGCCGAGATCAGGATCATGTTGGCATACTCGGCGAGGAAGAAGGCGGCGAAGGTCATACCCGAATAATCGACATGGAAACCCGCCACGATCTCTGACTCACCCTCCGCCACGTCGAATGGCGCACGGTTCGACTCTGCCACGCCGGAGATCACATAGATCACAAACAGCGGCAACAATGGCAGCCAGAACCAGGAGAAGAGCCCGCCGTGCTGGGCATTAACGATGGCGCCTAGATTCAGGCTACCCGCCGCCACCAGCACACCCACCAGAGCAAAGCCCATGGCGATCTCGTAGGAGACGATCTGCGCCGCGGAGCGCATTGCACCAAGGAAGGCATATTTTGAGTTGGAGGCCCAACCGGCGATGATCACACCGTAGACCCCCAGCGAGGTCATCGCCAGGATATAGAGCAGACCGGCATTGATATTCGCCAGCACCAGCTCCTCACTGAACGGAAACACCGCCCAGGCGGCCAGTGCCGGCCCCAGAAACAGCGCCGGCGCAATCACGAACAGGATCTTGTTGGCGCTGCTCGGGATGACGATCTCTTTGAACATCAGCTTGACCGCGTCGGCGATCGGCTGCAGCCAGCCCTTCGGCCCGACCCGGTTGGGGCCAACACGCACCTGCATGTAGCCGATGATCTTGCGCTCGGCGTAGGTGAAGTAGGCCACCAGCAACATCAGCGGCGCAACGATCGCCACGATCTTCAGCAGGGTCCAGATCAGGGTCTGCAACCCCGCCGGCAGGAGTTCCCAGATGCTGATAAAAAATTCCATCGCTTATGCCTTCTCCAGGGTCACTTCGCCAAACTGTGGGCCCAGCGCCTGCGTGCCCTCCAGCCCGCTTGGAATCCAGACACATCCAGCGGGAACCCGTTCATCCACCTGCAACAGCAACTCGGCCCGGTTACCGTTCTGATCAGCGACCACTGAGGCGCCATCCTCCAGCCCGGCCTGACGCGCCACCTTACCATTCACGCGAATCAGCGCCGCTCGGGCATCCCCGGTCTGCTGCAACGATTTGGCCTGGCGCACCAGCAGATCAGTAGCGTAGATCGGCACCTCACCGACTCTCATCAGGCCACTGCCGCCACTTGCCAGCTCCACCGACTCGACTCTGCCAACCTGGTTATCAGGGATCGCACCGTCGCACACTGCGGTCAGCTCGTCGCGCACCTCTTCACAAGCGGTGTAGTCAAAGCCCTGCAGGTCAAGCAGATTGCCCAAAACCCGCAATACCTTCCAGGCCGGACGCGCCTCGCCCTGTGGCTTGACCGCACCACGGAACGACTGCCACTCGCCCGCCGCATTTACATAGCTACCGGCTGTCTCGGCGAAAGCTGCTATCGGCAGCTGGATATCGGCACAGCTGTCGAGAGAGGCCGTGCGATGGGTGGTCAGCGCCACCACCAGATCAGCGCTCTTCAGAGCTGACTGGGCGACAGCCGGATCCCAGCAGTCTGCCGCCGGCTCCACACCCATCAGCAGATAGGCCTTGAGCGGCAGTTTGAGCATCTTCAGCGCATCGTTGCCAGAATCCTCAGCACGTTTCGCGCCGGGCAGTAGATGGGGCGCTGCACCCGCCAACCGGGCCCCCACACTGTTGGCGGCGGCGGGGACCAACGCGAGCTTTGCTGCTGCCGCTTCAGCCACTGCCGCGGCAAGTCCACAGAGGATGGAGTAGTCGGGATGCGCCGAGGCCAGGGCGCCCAACATTACGCATGCATTGTTGGCCTGCTTCAGGGCGTTCGCTGCAGCCTTGGCAGCCTCATCCGCCTTGGCACCCTTGATCAACTTGCCCAGAGCGCCATCCGTAGAGGCACCCAGCGCACCGGCGATAGCCGCCAGCCTATCGACCATCTCTGCCGGGCTGCAGACCTGCTGCTCGGCGACATAGTTCAGGTCCAACTGCAGCGGCGTGATGTAGCGGATATCCGCCCCATCCAACGCCGCCTTGCGCAGGCGGTGCCCGAGAATCGGTTGTTCTTTACGTAGATTGCAGCCAACCAGCAGCGCCGCATCGAGCTGTTCAAGATCAGCGATCGGCATGCCCAGCCAAGCCAGTTCAGGCTCGGCGCCATCCAGGCGGAAATCGCCCTGGCGCAGCCGGTGGTCGATATGACTGCTGCCGAGAGCACGAGTGATCTTCTGCGCCAGGTAGAGCTCTTCAAGCGTCGATGTGGGCGACACTAGGCTGCCGATCTGATCGCCACTGCCCACCTCACGCAGGCCCGCGGCCGCCATCTCCAGCGCCATCTCCCAGCTGCTCTCCTGCCACTCGCCATTCTTCTTCACCATCGGGCTGGTGAGGCGGTTGTCGCTGTTCAGCCCTTCGTAGCTGAAGCGGTCGCGATCGGAGATCCAACTCTCGTTGATCGACTCGTTGTCGCGCGGATGGACCCGCATCACGCGATTACCACGCAGGTGCAGGTTGATATTGGAACCCACCGAGTCGTGGGGTGCTATGCCTTCGACTTGGACCAATTCCCAAGCGCGGGCGGAGAAGCGAAAGGGTTTGGAGGTCAGCGCGCCCACCGGGCAGAGATCGATGATGTTGCCGGAGAGCTCCGAATCGACAGTCTTCGCCACATAGGTACCGATCACCATGTGCTCACCGCGACCGGTGGCACCCAGTTCACGGATGCCGGCGATCTCGTCACCGAAGCGCACGCAGCGCGTACAGTGGATGCAGCGGGTCATATCGGTGGCGATCAGCGGACCGATATCCTTCTGCGGCACCACCCGCTTACCCTCGGCAAAGCGGGAGACATCACTGCCGTAGCCCATCGCCACGTCCTGCAGCTCACACTCACCACCCTGATCACAAATTGGGCAATCGAGCGGATGGTTGATCAGCAGAAACTCCATGGTGCCCTTCTGCGCTGCCAGCGCCTTGGGCGAGCGGGTCTGCACCTTCATGCCATCCATTACCGGCGTGGCGCAAGCTGGCATCGGCTTGGGGGCGTTTTCCACCTCCACCAGACACTGGCGGCAGTTGGCGGAGATCGACAATTTTTTGTGATAACAGAATCGAGGGATGCTGATGCCTGCCTCATCGGTGACTTCGATGAGCATCGCGCCGGGCTTCGCCTGCAGCGGCTGGCCGTTCACCTCGATGGTTACCATGGATTCCTCAGTCATTGGCGTGCTTCGTCCCTTTACTGAGTCTGGCCATTACCGACCATGCATCTCTGATGATCGATGTGGTATTGGAATTCATCCCGGAAGTACTTGAGCATGCCCTGCACCGGCATTGCCGCCGCATCGCCCAAGGCGCAGATGGTGCGTCCGGCGATCTTCGCAGCCACATCATCCAGCAGATCCAGATCCTCCTGGCAACCCTTGCCGTTCTCAATCCGGCTCACCACCCGATAGAGCCAACCGGTGCCTTCCCGGCAGGGGGTGCACTGGCCGCAGGACTCTTCATGGTAGAAGTAGGACATGCGTTCCAGCACCCTGACCATGCAGTTGGTGTCATCGAGCACGATTACCGCGCCTGAGCCCAACATCGAACCGGCGTTGGCGATGGCATCGTAGTCCATGGTCAGATCCATCATCATCTCGCCGGGGATGACCGGAGAGGAGGAGCCGCCGGGGATCACCGCCTTGATCTTGCGCCCATCCTTCATGCCACCGGCCATCTCCAACAGTTCAGAGAAGGGGGTGCCCATGGGGATCTCGAACACACCGGGGTTGTTCAGATTGCCGGAGATGGAGAAGAGTTTGGAACCGCCGCTGTTCTTTACGCCCACGTCAGCGAACCACTTACCGCCCTTCTCCAGGATCATCGGGATCGAGGCGAGGGATTCGGTGTTGTTGATGATGGTGGGTCGGCCGTAGAGACCAAAGTGGGCCGGAAACGGCGGCTTGAAGCGCGGCTGCCCCTTTTTACCCTCGATCGACTCGAGCAGCGCGGTCTCCTCACCGCAGACGTAGGCGCCCGCGCCGAGATGGGCGTGCAGTTCAAAGTCAAAGCCGGAGCCGAACAGATCCTCGCCGAGCAAGCCGGCTGCGCGGGCCTCTTCCAGGGCCGCCTCGAAGCGTTCGTAAGGCTCCCAGAACTCACCGCGGATGTAATTGTAGCCGCAGGTGGCGCCGATGCAGTAGCCGGCGATGATCATGCCCTCGATCAGCTGATGCGGGTTGTAGCGCAGGATGTCGCGATCCTTGAAGGTACCCGGCTCGCCCTCGTCCGAGTTGCAAACCACATATTTCTGACCCGGTGCGTTGCGGGTGATAAAGCTCCATTTCAGGCCGGTGGGAAAGCCCGCGCCGCCACGGCCGCGCAAACCGGATTGCTTTACCTCTTCGATGAGCTGTTCGGGCGGTGTCTTCTCTTTGAGGATCTTCTTCAGTACCTCATAGCCGCCACGGCTCTGGTACTGCTCCAGTAGCCAGGGACGCTCCTGATCGAGGTTACGTAAACAGACTTCGTTCGCCATCCGCCTACTCCAGCCCATCGAGAATCGAATCGACGATCTCGGGGGTAAGGTTTTCGTAATACTGCCGTCCGATCTGCATCATCGGCGCGCCACCGCAGGCACCCAGGCACTCCACCTCTTTCAGAGTGAAGCGGCCATCTTCAGTCGTCTGCCCGAGACCGATGCCGAGACGTTTCTCCAGATGCTCGACGATGCGATCGGAGTTGTTGATCATGCAGGAGACGTTGGTGCAGATGCAGATCTTATGCTTGCCGACCGGTTTCAACTCATACATCGAGTAGAAGGTCGCCACCTCGTAGACCGCAATCGGCGCCATATCAAGATAGGCAGCCACGTCGTCCATCAGCGCAGTGGTCAGCCAGCCGCCATTGGCATCCTGGACGATACGCAGTGCGGCCATCACTGCAGACTGCCTCCACTCCGCCGGGTATTTAGCCACCCAACGATCGATCTCTTCTCGCACCTCAGAGGAGAAGAGTTCCACTTTGTTGTTTGCTTCTGTCGTGCTCATTTCACAGCTCTAGCGGTCGATCTCACCAAAGACCACGTCCATGGTGCCGATCACAGCCACCACATCCGCAAGCATATGCCCCTTAACCATCTCATCCATCGCGGCGAGGTGGGCAAAACCCGGCGCACGAATCTTCAGACGGTAGGGCTTATTTGCACCGTCAGAAATGATGTAACAGCCGAATTCGCCTTTGGGTGCCTCCACCGCGGCGTAGACTTCACCGGCTGGTGGGCAATAGCCTTCGGTGAATAGCTTAAAGTGGTGGATCAACCCCTCCATATCGCCCTTCATGTCAGACCGGCTCGGCGGCGCGATCTTGTGATCGTCGACCATCACCGGCCCCGGGTTGTTGCGCAGCCATTCGACGCACTGCTTGATGATACGGTTGGACTGGCGCAACTCTTCGATGCGCACCAGATAACGGTCATAGCTATCGCCGGTGACACCCACCGGGATATCGAAATCGACCTTATCGTAGGCGGCGTAGGACTGCTTCTTGCGCAGATCCCACTCAACTCCTGAACCGCGCAGCATTGGCCCCGTAAAACCCAACTGCAGCGCGCGTTCTGGCGAGACCACACCAATCCCGACGGTGCGCTGTTTCCAGATCCGGTTGTCGGTCAACAGGGTCTCATACTCGTCGACCAGGGCTGGGAAGCGATCGGCGAAATCCCCGATGAAGTCGAGCAGTGAACCCTGCCGAGCCTCATTGCGCCGGCCCACGTCGCGGCCGGTGGTCCACTGACTCTGCTGGTACTGCGGCATCTGATCCGGCAGATCGCGATAGACGCCACCCGGGCGATAGTAGGCGGCGTGCATACGCGCGCCGGAGACCGCCTCGTAGCAGTCCATCAGATCCTCACGTTCACGAAAGGCGTAGAGGAAGACCGTCATCGCGCCAACATCAAGCGCATGGGTGCCGAGCCACATCAGATGGTTGAGGATGCGGGTAATCTCGTCGAACATGGTGCGGATATACTGCGCACGCAGTGGCACCTCCACCCCCAGCAACTTCTCGATGGCCAGCACATAGCCGTGCTCGTTACACATCATCGAGACGTAGTCGAGGCGGTCCATGTAGGGAATGCTTTGGTTATAGGGCTTGGACTCTGCCAGCTTCTCGGTGGCGCGATGTAGCAGACCAATGTGCGGATCGGCGCGTTCGATCACCTCACCGTCCATCTCCAGCACCAGGCGCAATACGCCGTGGGCAGCCGGATGCTGGGGGCCAAAGTTTAGGGTGTAGTTGCGAATCTCAGGCATCAGCGGAGTCCTGCTGTTCAGGCGATTCACCGGCAGCGCTGCTGCTGTTGCGAACCACGCGGGGCACCAGGGTGCGTGACTCGATACTCACCGGCTCGTAGATAACACGCTGCTGCTCGGGGTCGTAACGCATCTCGACCTGGCCAATGAGAGGAAAATCTTTACGGAACGGATGGCCGATAAAACCGTAGTCGGTGAGGATGCGACGCAGATCGGGATGTCCATCGAAGAGGATGCCATAGAGATCGAAGGCCTCGCGTTCGAACCAGTCAGCGCCTCGCCATACCTCGACCACAGAAGGCACCACCGGCTGCTCAGCATCACCAAACACGCGCAGCCGCAGCCGCATGTTATTGGCCACCGAAAGCAGATGGTAGACAACAGCGAAACGTTCCTCGGCATCTAACTGAAGCTCTGCATCCCGCTGGACACCGCGCCCAAAACCCTGCGCCGAGGCCTGCTCGGTCTGCCATTCGCCCTGACCGTAAGTCGAGTAGTCGACACCGCAGACGTCGACAACCTCTTCGAAACGAAACGCATCTTCGTCACGCAGCGCAACGGCAACTTCGAGCAGCCGTTGCCGCGGCACCCGCATTGTTACCTCACCAAGGGTATGCACGACGTCGCATCCCAGCGCGGAGAAACGCTCCTCGAGATCCCCAACCAATCCTTGGAGGCGCAACTGCATCGGTGATTGCTCGTTAGAACTCATATCCTCTCCACCTAGCGGGCGATCGTACAGGTACGCCGAATCTTATCCTGCAACTGAATTATCCCGTACAGCAGCGCCTCCGCGGTGGGAGGACAGCCAGGCACGTAGATATCCACCGGCACCACGCGGTCGCAACCACGCACCACCGCATAGGAGTAGTGATAGTAGCCACCACCGTTGGCACAGGAACCCATGGAGATCACCCAACGCGGCTCGGCCATCTGGTCGTAGACTTTGCGCAGCGCCGGCGCCATCTTATTGACTAGAGTGCCGGCAACGATCATCACGTCGGACTGACGGGGACTGGGGCGAAATACGATACCAAAGCGATCCATATCGTAACGGGCTGCAGCCGCATGCATCATCTCTACCGCACAGCAGGCGAGACCAAACGTCATTGGCCAGAGCGATCCGGTACGCGCCCAGTTGATCAGCTTATCGGCTGTCGTGGTGATCACGCCCTCTTCAAGGATGCCTTCTATTCCCACTCGAGCGCCCCCTTCTTCCATTCATAGATGAAGCCGATGACCAGGATACCGAGAAACAGCATCATCGCCAGGTAGCCGACCATGCCGATCTTCTCCAGCACCACAGCCCAAGGAAACAGGAAGGCAATCTCCAGATCGAAGATTATGAAGAGGATCGCCACCAGATAGAAACGCACATCAAACTTCATGCGCCCATCTTCAAAGGCCTCAAAACCGCACTCATAGGGTGACAACTTCTCGCTATCGGGCTTGCGCGTTCCCAACAGGAAACCCATACCGATAACCACAGCCCCTATCACGATCGCCACCCCAACAAAGATCAGGATGGGCAAATAGTTTTCTAGCATTATTATGCCGCCCCCCTTCGGACGATCAGCCTTTCGTTTTGCACGAACTATCTGAGGCGAAAAGTCTAAAGCAGACACCCCCCCCTGTCAAGCCAGTCATTTTATATATTTTCTTTAATATCAATCAGTTATGCCGCTTTTGCTGGCATAAAAAAACGGTATCACCGAGACTTCGATGATACCGTCCAGAGATGGTGCCGATGGCCGGATTTGAACCGGCACGGCTTACGCCACTACCCCCTCAAGATAGCGTGTCTACCAATTCCACCACATCGGCAAATTTTTTCTTACTCGGCCCCTGCAGGCGCAGGAACATCCGCTTCAAGCGCCGCGGACACAGGAACATCTGCTTCAGGCGCTGCAGGCGTAGCCACCACTGGCAGATCCGAGGCACTCTCCTGCTGCTCGATAACCGCTGCCGGCGCATCACCAACCGCATCCATCAAACCCTCAGGCTCGCGTTTCTGGCTGGCAAAAACGGCCAGCGCGATACTGGTAATGAAAAACAGTGCCGCCAGCAGCGCTGTCGCCCTGGAAAGGAAGGAGGCCGAACCCTGTGCGCCAAACACAGTGGCAGAGGCTCCACTACCAAAGGCGGCACCCGCATCCGCGCCCTTACCATGCTGCATCAGCACCAGCCCTATCAGACCGATGGCAAGAAACAAATGAAAAACTACCAGTATCGTCTGCATTATTTGATTCGTCGTTACCGCAACACTTAATTGGCAGCGGTGCAAATACCCAGAAAATCCTCGGCAACCAAGGATGCGCCACCGATCAGACCACCATCGATATCCGGCTTGCCAATCAACTCTTTGGCATTACCGGGCTTCATCGAGCCACCGTAGAGGATCCGCATACCCTCGGCAACCTCGGCACTCTTCTCCGCGATCCGTCCGCGGATAAAGGCATGCACATCTTGCGCCTGCTCAGGAGTTGCCGTCTTGCCGGTGCCGATTGCCCAGACCGGCTCATAGGCGATCACGCCGCATGCCAGTCCATCCACGCCCACCAGATCGATGACCGCATCGAGCTGACGTGCGCAAACATCCTCGGTGATGCCCTGCTCACGCTCCTCAAGGGTCTCACCGACACAGAGGATCGGCACCAGACCGCCAGCGCGCGCGGCGGCGAACTTCTTCGCCACCAGCTCGTCGCTTTCGCCGTGGTAGCTACGGCGCTCGGAGTGACCGACGATCACATACTTGCAGCCAAAGTCGCTCAGCATGGAAGCGGCAATCTCACCAGTATAGGCGCCAGAGACCTCAACAGAGAGATCCTGGCCACCCCAGCTGATGGCGCTGCCATCCAGCAACTTCTGAACCTCAGGGACAAAGACGTAGGGCGGACAGACCGCCACCTCAGCATTGCTCACGGCATCGATACCCGACTTGAGGCCTTCGAGCAGCTCCCGGACACTCTCCAGAGAACCGTTCATTTTCCAGTTGCCTGCAACCAGAGGCTTACGCATCTTCCTGAACTCCTGCTACTGAATAAGGCGCGCTAGCTTACAGCCCAGCGCCTGCAAAATCAACGACGAAACGGCTTTTTTCAGGCCTGTTTCGAGCCTGAGCTATGTTGCCAAACACCCTCCGACCAGCCATGGGGCTCCGACAAGATTCAGGCCGACTCCCGCACCACATCAGCCAGCCGCTGCCCCAGATCGAGGATCTGCTGCTCGTCCTGACCCTCCAACATCACGCGGATTAGCGGCTCGGTACCTGAGGGCCGCAGCAGCACCCGACCCCGCTTGCCCAGCTCCACCTCGACCTCTCGCACACTCCGCTCGATCGCCTCCGAGGCCATCACCTCGGCCGCCGGACGTTCACCCAGACGCACATTGATCAGCGTCTGCGGGTATTTGCCCATACCGGATGCCAGCTCACGTAACGACCGGCCAGTCTGTTTGATCTCCGCCAGCACCTGCAGCGCCGAGACGATACCATCACCGGTGGTGGTGCGATCGAGGCAAATGATATGCCCCGACTGCTCGCCGCCCAGCAGCCAACCCTTCTTCTTCAGCTTCTCCATGATGTAGCGATCACCCACGTTGGTCCGCTCGAACACAACGCCTTGATCCTTCAAAGCATTTTCCAGGCCAAGATTGCTCATCAGGGTACCAACCACAGCCCCTTTGAGCATACCTTCGCGCAGCCGCGAGCAGGCGATGATGTAGAGGATCTCGTCGCCGTCGACCTCCGCACCCTCGCCATCGACCATGATCAGCCGGTCACCATCACCATCCAGCGCGATACCCAGATCAGCCTGGTTATCGAGCACTGCCTGGCTGAGGTATTCCGGGTGGGTCGAGCCGACACCATCGTTGATATTCAGCCCATTCGGCTCATTGCCGATGGCGATCACATCCGCGCCTAGCTCATCCAGCACAAAGGGGGCGATGTTGTAGGTGGCACCGTGGGCACAGTCGACCACGATCTTCATCCCCGCCAAACTCATGCCCAGCGGGATGGTCGACTTGCAGAACTCGATATAGCGACCCTCGGCGTCATCCACCCGGTCGGCGCGCCCCAGATCGGCCGCCTCGACAGTGAACATCGGCTTATCCATCTGCGCCTCGATCGCCAGTTCCACCTCATCGGGAAGCTTGCAACCCTGCCCGGAGAAGAACTTGATGCCGTTATCCTGATAGGGGTTGTGTGAAGCGCTGATAACTATGCCCGCCTGGGCATGCAGAGTGCGAGTCAGATAAGCGATACCGGGGGTCGGCATCGGCCCAAGCAGGCGGATATTGACACCGGCCGCCGAAAGCCCGGCCTCCAGGGCCGACTCCAGCAGATAACCTGAGAGGCGGGTATCTTTACCGATCAATACGCGACTGTTGGCCTCCTGACCGAGCACCCGACCAACCGACCACCCAAGCTTCAGAACAAACTCAGGGGTGATCGCCCCCTCGCCCAGACGACCACGAATACCATCGGTTCCAAAATAGCGTCGCTCCACTCTCTCCTCCTTATCTTTTGCCGACACCCGGAGGGTGTTCCAAGTCAATTTGAAAGCCCAAAAGCAAGATCACCACCGCCTACGACGGCAAGCAGAGAATAATACGTTTTTTATATGACAGCTGATGCGACCCGGAGCGCATCTACAGTCGCCCGCACATCGTGGCTGCGGATCACTCGAGCGCCGTTGGCAACCGCCATCACCGCCGCCGCCAGACTGCCGTAGAGACGCTGCCCCACCGGTGCATCATCAAGCAGCGCACCGATCATCGACTTACGTGAGATTCCCACCAGCAGCGGCGCCCCCAATCCGGCGAGCGCTGGTAGCCCCTTTAGCAACGCAAGATTGTGTTCCAGAGTCTTACCGAAACCAAACCCCGGGTCGAGCAGGATCTGCCCGGCAGCGATGCCCGCCTGCTCGCAGGCGGCCATCCGCTGGCGCAGAAACGCCGCCACCTCGGCCACCACATTCTGATAGTGAGGGGAGGATTGCATGCTACGCGGCTCACCCTGCATGTGCATCAGACAGACTGGCACCTGCAGCCGCGCCGCAGTCTCGAGCGCTCCCGGCGCCCGTAACGCCATCACATCGTTGATCAGACCGGCGCCAGCAGTCACCGCCTCGCGCATCACCGCCGGCTTGCTGGTGTCGATGGAGATCGGCCGATCGATCTCACCGGCTAGCACCTCGATGAGCGGGATCACCCGGTCCAGCTCCTGCTGCTCGGAGACCGCCGCGGCGCCTGGCCGGGTCGACTCGCCGCCGATATCGATGATCGCCGCCCCCTCTGCCACCATCTGACGTGCGTGCGCGAGCGCCGCATCAGCGACCAGAAAACGGCCGCCGTCAGAGAAGGAGTCGGGGGTAAGATTGAGAATGCCCATGACCTGGGCGGAACTCAGGTCGATGGGCTTGCCTGCGCAGTCGAGTTTCAAGTGCAGACTGGGGTGGGATCAGTGCTGGTTTGCCGGATCACCCAGAGTATCGGATGAATCTCCGGACGAGGCCGCCGAATTACCACTAGCGGCACCGCCGGTGGAATCAGATTCAGAGTCGTCCCAATCCTTCGGTGGACGTGGCACTCTGCCCTCCATGATGTCGTTGATCTGATCCGCGTCGATCGTTTCGTACTTGATCAGCGCCTCCGCCATCATCTTCAGCTTATCGATATTCTCGTTGAGAATACGCTCCGCACGCTGATAGTTGTGGTCGATAAAGCCACGGATCTCCTCGTCGATGGCATGTGCGGTATCATCAGAGACATTCTTGTGCTGGGTCACCGAACGACCGAGAAAGACTTCACCCTCCTCCTCACCGTAGGTCAGCGGACCAAGCCGCGAGGAGAGCCCCCACTTGGTCACCATGCTGCGAGCAATCTCGGTGGCGCGCTCGATGTCGTTCTGCGCGCCGGTGGTCACCTTGTCGGGACCGAAGGTTAGCTCCTCGGCAATACGACCGCCGAACAGGCTGGAGATCTGGCTCTCCAGATGCTCCTTGCTCATGCTGTAGCGATCCTCCTCCGGCAGAAACATGGTCACACCCAGAGCGCGGCCGCGCGGGATGATACTGACCTTGTAGACCGGGTCGTGGGAGGGCACCAGCCGACCGACGATGGCGTGACCCGCCTCATGGTAGGCGGTAAGACTCTTCTCCTCGTCGCTCATCACCATGCTGCGCCGCTCGGCGCCCATCATAATCTTATCCTTGGCCTTCTCCATCTCCGCCATGCCGACCACTTTCATGTTGGCACGGGCGGCAAACAGCGCCGCCTCGTTGACCAGGTTAGCCAGATCGGCGCCGGAGAAGCCGGGGGTACCGCGGGCGATGATCGATGCTTTGACATCGTCTCCTGCCGCCACCTTGCGCAGGTGGACTTTGAGGATCTGCTCACGACCGCGCACATCGGGTAGCGGCACCACCACCTGGCGGTCGAAACGACCGGGACGCAGCAACGCCGGGTCGAGCACGTCGGGACGGTTGGTGGCGGCGATCACGATCACGCCCTCGTTGCCTTCGAAGCCATCCATCTCCACCAATAGCTGATTGAGGGTCTGCTCACGTTCGTCATGACCACCACCCAGGCCGGCCCCACGATGGCGACCGACCGCATCGATCTCGTCGATAAAGATGATACAGGGCGCATGCTTCTTCGCCTGCTCAAACATATCGCGCACCCGCGAGGCACCTACACCCACGAACATCTCCACGAAATCGGAACCAGAGATGGTGAAAAACGGCACCTTGGCCTCGCCGGCGATGGCCCGGGCCAGCAGCGTCTTACCGGTACCCGGCGAGCCGACCATCAACACTCCCTTGGGGATCTTGCCGCCGAGCTTCTGAAACTTGGAGGGGTCGCGCAGGAAGTCGACCATCTCGGTGACCTCATCCTTGGCCTCCTCCACGCCGGCCACATCGCTGAAGGTGACCTTGATCTGGTCCTCACCGAGCATACGCGCCTTGCTCTTGCCAAACGACATGGCGCCGCGACCACCGCCGCCGCCCTGCATCTGGCGCATGAAGAAGATCCACAGCCCGATCAAAACGAACAGAGGAAACCAGTTGATCAAAATGTTCATCAACAGCGAGGGCTTCTCCGGCGGAGTCGCTTCGATCTCCACCTGGCCGTTGAGCAGATCACTGATCAGGCCGTCATCACCCGGGCTGTAGGTGGAGAAGTGCTTGCCGTCGTGCAGCGTGCCATCGATGTTGCGGCCACTGATGGTGACCTCTTTCACCGAGCCGGCCTTGACCTTGCTGATGAACTCCGAATAGGCCATCTGCTGAGGCTTGGTCTGAGTGGTACTGAAGTTGTTGAAAATCGTCATCAGGACGACGGCGATCACCACCCAGAGAATCAGATTCTTTGCCATTTCGTTCAAACGTCTTATCCCTCTTTTAAAGAGTCTTCTGGCTCGCCCCTGCTGATCAGGAAACGCCGGCTTACAGGCAGTTTGGTACCGTACTATAACTTGAAGTTCCCGGCTACCAGGTAAATCTCGCGGCTTTTGGCCCGAGACGAGCGGGGTTTGCGGCTCACCACCCGACCAAAGGCCTGGCGCATCTCGCGCAGATAGTCGTCAAAACCCTCTCCCTGGAACACCTTTACCACGAAGCCACCCCCAGGTCGCAGCACCTCCTTGGCAAAATCAAGCGCCAGTTCGCACAAATACATAGAGCGCGGCTGATCCACAGTGACCATACCCGTAACATTGGGCGCCATATCGGAAATTACAAGGTCCACCGGCTCACCGGCGAGCTGCTCACGCAGCTGCTCGAGTGGCCCCTCCTCTCGGAAATCACCCTGAATGATGGTGACACCGGCGATCGGGTCCATCTCGAGAATATCCAGGGCGACCACCCTGCCCTTCTCCCCCACCAAATCACGCGCTACTTGTGACCAGCCACCCGGTGCCGCCCCCAGATCCACGACCCGCATGCCCGGCTTGATCAGCCGGCCTTTCTCCTGAATTTCCAGTAGCTTGAAGACCGCACGTGAACGATACCCCAGTTTCTGCGCGCGCTTTACATATTCATCATTGAAGTGCCGATCGAGCCACCGGCGGCTGCTCTTGCTTTTTTTCATAACGACCCACGGCCAATAACCGCCTCTGATTCATGGAAATAATCTGACTTTGCCGGACTACTGGGATAAAATTTGCCACCTTTTGCACCAGGAAATGCCCAGATGGCCTTAAGCACTCAACAGAATCGCAAACTAAAACAGCTCGCCCACCATCTCAAACCGGTTGTCATCATCGGCCAGCATGGCCTGAGCGAAAACGTGATGAGCGAGTTTGAACTCGCCCTGAACCACCACGAGCTGATCAAAGTCAAGCTGGCCGGCGCCGACAAGGCGGAGCGAGAACAACTCAGCAGCGCGATCACCGAACAGAGCGGCGCTGCACTGGTGCAGATCATCGGCCGGGTGGCGATCTTCTACCGCGCCAACCCCGAGAAAAAGAAAAACCGGATCATCGTCTGAGCGACAACCCGGTCTTTTTATGCCTGGGCGGGGCCGGCCCTGGTTCGCTAGCTACTCGTAACGGATCTCCAGCACCTCGAACTCGCGCAGGCCGCCGGGGGTCTCCAGATTGACCTCGTCGCCCTCCGCTTTGCCGATCAGGGCGCGGGCGATCGGCGAGCTGACCGAGATCAGGCCGCTCTTGATGTCGGCCTCGTCGTCGCCAACGATCTGGAAGGTGTGCTCCTCATTATTATCCAGCTCTATCACATCCACGGTAGCGCCAAACACCACCTTACCATTGGCGTTGATGGTAGTGACATCGATGATCTGGGCATGTGAGAGCTTGCCTTCGATATCCTTGATACGGCCTTCGATGAAACTCTGCTGCTCACGGGCCGCGTGATACTCGGCGTTCTCTTTCAGGTCACCATGCGCACGCGCCTCGGCGATCGCCTTGATCACCCGCGGCCGCGCCACACTCTTTAACTCTTGCAACTCTTCCTGGAGCTTGTTCGCACCCCGGGCGGTCAACGGTACTTTATTCATATGTCACACTCATGCAATAAAGGGGATCAGCTATGCAAATCCTGCAAGCGGTTCACACTCACCGCGTCCAACTGTTTCAATGCCAGACAGGTCGCCTCAGCGCCTGAGATGGTGGTGGTATAACTCACCTTATGCTGCAGTGCAGCACGACGGATCTCAGCCGAATCTGCAATCGCCTTGGCCCCCTCAGTGGTATTGACGATGAAGGAGATCTCGCGATTCTTGATCATATCCACAATGTGCGGACGCCCCTCTTTCACCTTATTAACCCGTTCGCAGGGGATATCGGCCGCATTGATCGCCTCGGCAGTGCCACCGGTGGCACAGAGCTCAAAGCCCAGCTCGTGCAGGTCCTTGGCGACTCGCACCGCCCGTACTTTATCTGCATCACGCACGCTGATCAGCGCCTTGCCACCTTGCGGCAACGCTGAGCCACCACCGAGGATCGCCTTATTGTAGGCCTCACCAAAGCTCTTGCCGACCCCCATCACCTCGCCGGTAGACTTCATCTCCGGCCCCAGCACGGTATCGACGCCGGGGAACTTGACGAAGGGGAAGACCGCCTCCTTGACGAAGTAGTTCTCCGGGACCACCTCTTTAGTGGAACCCTGCTCGGCAAGACTGGTGCCAGCCATGCAGCGCGCCGCCACCTTGGCCAGCGGCACTCCGGTCGCCTTGGAGACAAAGGGCACGGTACGTGAGGCGCGCGGATTGACCTCCAGCAGGTAGATCTCATCGCCCTTGATCGCGAACTGGGTGTTCATCAGACCAATCACCTTCAGCTCCAGTGCCATCTGGCGGATCTGCTCACGCATTCGATCCTGGACCGAGGGCGACAGGGTGTAGGGCGGCAGTGAGCAGGCGGAGTCGCCTGAGTGCACGCCGGCCTGTTCGATATGCTCCATGATGCTACCGATCAACACATCCTTACCGTCGCAGATGGCATCGATATCGACCTCGATGGCGTCGTCGAGGAAGCGATCGAGCAGCACCGGCGAGTCGTTGGAGACACTCACCGCCTCGCGCATATAGCGACGCAGATCCTCCTCGCCGTAGACGATCTCCATCGCGCGCCCGCCCAACACATAGGAGGGGCGCACCACCAGTGGGTAGCCGATCTCCTCAGCCAACTGCACCGCCTGCTCCGCCTCAGTGGCGGTACGGTTCGGCGGCTGCTTCAGGCCCAGCTTCTCCACCAGCTTCTGGAAGCGCTCACGATCTTCCGCCAGGTCGATGGAGTCGGGGCTGGTGCCGATGATCGGTGCGCCAGCCGCTTCCAGATCCTGCGCCAGCTTGAGCGGGGTCTGGCCGCCATACTGCACGATCACGCCAACCGGCTGCTCCTTGTCGATCACCTCCAACACATCCTCCAGGGTCAGCGGCTCGAAGTAGAGACGGTCGGAGGTGTCGTAGTCGGTGGAGACGGTCTCCGGGTTACAGTTGACCATGATGGTCTCGTAACCATCCTCGCGCATCGCAAACGCCGCATGCACGCAACAGTAGTCGAACTCGATGCCCTGGCCGATACGGTTGGGCCCACCGCCCAGCACCATGATCTTCTTCCTGCCGCTGGGCATCGCCTCGCACTCCTCTTCATAGGTGGAGTACATGTAGGCAGTGCTGGTGGCAAACTCGGCGGCGCAGGTGTCGACTCGCTTGAACACAGGTCGAACTCCAGCCTGATGGCGACGCTCGCGGATCTCTGACTCACTGCTGCCGGTGAGCATGGCAAGCCGCTTGTCAGCAAAGCCCTTGCGCTTAAGGTAGCGCAGGCGATCAGCATCCAGCGCCTCGACGCCCTGACCGGCGATCTCGCGTTCCAGATTCACCAGCTCCTCGATCTGCACCAGGAACCAGGGGTCGACCCGGCTGTGCTCATGCACCTCGTCCAGATCCATGCCAAGTCGGAAGGCGTCGGCAAGATACCAGATGCGCTCAGGGCCGGGCAGACGCATCTCGCGCACCAGGGTGGCGCGCACATCCTCGGCCTCGGCATCGACGATCTCACACAGGCCGTACTTACCGGTCTCCAGGCCGCGCAGCGCCTTCTGCAGCGACTCCTGGAAGCTGCGACCGATCGCCATCACCTCGCCCACCGACTTCATCTGGGTGGTGAGGCGATCGTCGGCCAGCGGGAACTTCTCGAAGGCGAAGCGCGGTATCTTGGTGACCACATAGTCGATGCTCGGCTCGAACGAGGCCGGGGTGGCGCCGCCGGTAATATCATTCTGCAGCTCGTCCAGCGTATAACCCACCGCCAGCTTGGCCGCCACCTTGGCGATCGGGAAACCGGTGGCCTTGGAAGCAAGCGCCGAGGAGCGCGACACGCGCGGGTTCATCTCGATGATGATCATGCGCCCGTCGGCCGGGTTGATGGAAAACTGGACGTTGGAGCCACCGGTCTCGACGCCGATCTCGCGCAACACTGCCAGCGAGGCGTTGCGCATGATCTGGTACTCCTTGTCGGTCAGGGTCTGGGCCGGCGCCACAGTGATCGAGTCGCCGGTATGCACCCCCATCGGGTCGAGGTTTTCGATGGAACAGATGATGATGCAGTTGTCGTTGCGATCCCGCACCACCTCCATCTCATACTCTTTCCAACCGAGGATCGACTCCTCGATCAGCAGTTCGCTGGTGGGTGAGAGATCGAGACCGCGCTCGCAAATCTCGACAAACTCCTCCGGATTGTAGGCGATGCCACCACCACTGCCGCCCATGGTGAAGGAGGGACGGATGATCGCCGGATAACCGATGCTGGCCTGCACCTGGTGCGCCTCTTCCATACTGTGGGCGATACCGGAACGGGGCATGTCGAGGCCGATCTTGCGCATCGCCTGGCGGAACAGATCACGATCCTCGGCCTTGTCGATCGCCTCGCGGGAGGCGCCGATCATCTCCACGCCGTGTTTCTCCAGCACCCCCTCACGAACCAGGTCGAGCGCGCAGTTGAGCGCGGTCTGACCACCCATGGTGGGCAGCAGCGCGTCCGGCTGCTCCTTCTCGATGATGCGCGCCACCACCTCCCAGGTGATCGGCTCGATGTAAGTGGCATCCGCCATCTCCGGGTCGGTCATGATGGTGGCGGGATTGGAGTTGACCAGGATCACCCGGAACCCCTCCTCGCGCAGCGCCTTGCAGGCCTGGGCGCCGGAGTAGTCGAACTCACAGGCCTGACCGATCACGATAGGACCGGCGCCGATGATCAGGATGCTTTTAATATCTGTACGCTTGGGCATTTACTCAAACCGTTGGGTAACTGGACGCAAATCTTCGCTAAATCAAATTACGATCGTCATGGTCCCAGACGACTTACTCTTTCCAAAATCCTTTTCGAATTATTCGCGTTATTTGCGGCTAATTCACTCTGGTCTTCATCAACTCGATGAAATGATTGAACACGGGCGCTACATCATGGGGACCGGGGCTGGCCTCGGGGTGCCCCTGGAAGCCGAAGGCCGGCTTGTCGGTGCGATGAATACCCTGCAGGGAACCGTCAAACAGGGAGCGGTGGGTCGCCGCCAGGTTGGCCGGCAGGCTCTGTTCATCCACTGCAAAGCCGTGGTTCTGACTGGAGATCATCACGGTCTTTTCGGCCAGATCCTGCACCGGATGGTTGGCACCGTGGTGGCCAAACTTCATCTTCACGGTGTTGGCGCCGCTGGCCAGGGAGAGCAACTGGTGTCCCAGGCAGATGCCAAAGGTGGGGATACCACTCTCGACAATCTGTCGGATCGCATCGATGGCATAGTCGCAGGGCTCCGGATCACCCGGACCGTTGGAGAGAAAGATCCCATCCGGCTGCAGCGCCAACACCTCTTCGGCGGGCATCTGCGCCGGCACTACAGTGAGGCGACAGCCGCGATCCACCAGCATGCGCAGGATATTGCGCTTTACGCCGTAGTCGTAGGCGACCACGTGTAGCGGCAGCTTCTCTTCGATGGGGTGTTCGGCCTCCGGCATGCCGCCTTCAAGGGACCAGCTGCCCTGAACCCATTCGTAGGGGATGTCGGTGGTGACCTGTTTCGCCAGATCCATCCCCTTGAGGCCGGGGAAGTCCTTGGCCGCAGCTAGCGCGGCGGCCTCGTCGATCGCCTCACCGGCCAGGATGCAGCCACCCTGGGCGCCCTTCTCGCGGAGAATTCGGGTCAGCTTGCGGGTATCGATACCGGCGATCGCCACCACATTATTGCGGCGCAGATAGGCATCGAGCGGCTCCTGGCTGCGCCAATTACTGCTCAACAGCGGCAGATCGCGAATCACCAGACCGGCGGCGTGGATATGCGCCGACTCCTCGTCATCCTCGTTGGCACCAGTGTTGCCGATATGTGGGTAGGTCAGAGTGATGATCTGACGTGCGTAGGAGGGATCGGTGAGGATCTCCTGATAACCCGTCATCGCCGTATTGAACACGACCTCACCCACGGAACATCCGTCGGCACCGATCGATTCGCCCCGGAACAGGGTGCCATCCTCCAGGACAAGAACTGCCGACTTACTCAAAAAAACCCTCCGCGTAGCACATGCGAAAAGGGAGGGGCCTCACGGCCACTCCCCTCTCGGAAATCCAGAAACGGTATCAGCGGCACGGATTGCCGCCAGAACCCGCTGGATTCTACTAAAAATCCGTGAAACCGTCTATCGACTTCAACCGCCGACCACTGCCTGGCGGGCCCAGGCAACAATCCCGGCAGCATCCAACGCCCCGGCGAGCCGCTGCTGCTCCTGACCGGCACGGAACAGCATCAGGGTCGGAATGCTGCGAATACCGTACTGGGCGGCCAGCTGCTGCTGTTCCTCAGTATTGACCTTGATCAACCGCACCGACGGTTCCAGCTGGCGGGCCGCCTGCTCAAAAGCCGGTGCCATCATCTGACAGGGACCACACCAGGGCGCCCAAAAATCAACCAGCAGGGGAATCTCGCTGCGCTGCAGATGACGTTGGAAACGCGCGCCATCCAACGCCAGCGGCTGTCCGGAAAAGAGCGGCTTGCGACACTTGCCACAGCTGGCGCCATCGCCGAGACGCGCCCGGGGGAGCCGGTTTACCCCGTCACAGTGGGGACAGACCACATGCACTGAATTAGACATAAAAATAACTCCAGCAATCTATACCACCCTCCAGATTGGGCCCCATCCATTCCTTTTCAAGCTCGTGCCATTCAATACCCAATCAGTATAATAGCGAGCATCGAAATCACTGGATTCAAATCGAAATGAGCGACTCCCCGTTTGTTATTGAGGTCAATGCCGAAAACTTTCAGCGCGTGGTAATCGAGGGCTCCATGGAACGGCCGGTGCTGGTCGACTTCTGGGCCGACTGGTGCAACCCCTGCAAGATACTGATGCCGATCCTCGCCAGCCTCGCCGAGGCCTATCAGGGTAAGTTCATCCTCGCCAAGCTCAACACCGAAGAGCAGCGCGAACTGGCCGCCCAGTACGGCATCCGCAGTCTGCCTACCGTCAAGCTGTTCCGCAACGGCCAGCCACTGGACGAGTTCATGGGCGCACTGCCGGAGAGTGAGATCCGCACCTTTCTCGACCGCCATATCCCGCGCGAGTCCGACCTGATCCTGGCCCAGGCAGAACAGCTGCTGCAACAGGGCGACAGCGAAGGCGCCGGCGAATTGATGCTAAAGGCCAACCAGATGGAACCGGACAACCCACGGGTACTACTCGCCCTGGGCCGCTATCTAACCGACCAGGGCAGACTCGACGACGCCCAAGCACTGCTCAATGCTCTCCCGGCAGAGGAACGCGAAACGCCAGAGGTCACCGCTCTGCTGGCCCGTATCGAATTCGACCGAACCTGCGCCGATGCCCCCGCTGTGGAAGAGTTGGAAAAGAGGCTGGAAGCAGACCCTGACGACAGCAAGGCGCGCTTCCAGCTAGCCAACCATAAGGTCATCAACAACGATCTGGAAGGAGCGCTGGAGCAGTTTCTGATCCTGATGCAGAAGGATCGCCAGTATAACGATGACGCCGCCCGCAAGGGCATGCTGAAGCTCTTCGAGATGCTCGGTGGCGAGGGCGAACTCGTCAAACGCTACCGCAATCGCATGTTCAACATCCTGCACTGATCCATGACCGATGAGTTCCGACATGCTCTCCCAACCGCGGCCTGATCTCGGTTTCGGTCTCAGCCTGAGACGCGAGTTTGTCAGCGATGTGTTGCAACGGCAACCAGCAGTCGACTGGTTTGAACTACCCTGTGACAACTACCTCGACGCAGATGCCGGCACCCTCGACGAGCTTGCCAGGATCCGCCAGGACTACCCGCTGATACTGCATGGCGGCTCGCTCTCGATCGGCGGTCCCGACCCCATCGACCAGCGCTATCTGCAGCAGATCAAACAGCTCAGCGAACGGCTGCAGTGCGCCTGGTTCTCCGACCACCTCTGCTGGACCCTGCCGGGCCAGTCCCACAGCTACGACCTGCGCCCACTGCCCTATACCAAAGAGATGATCGACCATCTGGTGACGCGCATCGAGCAAGTGCAGGAAACACTTGGACAGCGGCTGCTACTGGAGAACATCCCGGAGTTCCATCGTGATCGCTCCAAACAGATGGACGAGTGGGAGTTTGTCAGTGCTGTTGCAGAACGCTCTGACTCGCTGATCCTACTCGACCTGAGCAACATCATCAGCAAGGCGATCGACCACAACTTCTCTCCCCTCGACTATCTCCGGCAGCTGCCAGCGGATCGCATCTGGGAGGTGCACCTCACCCCACCCCAAGAGCGGCAGGAGTATCAAGGGGATGCGGATGACGCGACTGCCCCCGACTCATCCCGGATCTGGGCGCTCTATCGTGAGACTCTGGCACAAACCGGCCCAATCTCCACCCTGCTCGAACCAGATCACGACATTCCACCACTGGAGGAGTTGGAACAGGGACTGAAGGCGGCGCGGATCATCAGTTCACAGATTCACCAAAACTAATCCCCCACCCAACCCCTGCACCGCGCCCATTCATCTGAATGACCGACAAACACTCGCCCGCAATCTCCTGCTGATCAAGCCAAAAAGAAGGGGCTTCACAAAAGCCCCTCCATCAGGAAGCATTTCCTCAGTCCTCCCCATTGACCTCATCACTGAACACGCCTGTCCAATAATTAAGATGGCTTAGCCATTTTTTCTGACGTAATCCGGTCACCTGCCGATGCAAGACGCACCTCAACACCCACAGGCGGCAACCCGATGAGCAGCTATCCGCTTCCCAACAACTACCTCTTCCAGAGCGACAGCCTACCGCCTAAGAAGTTACTGCCGTTCCACGGCATCTTTGGCATTGAGTGGCTGGAGGACAAACGCACCGGCAAACTCCACCTGATCGACTTCAACGCCCGCCCCTTTTCCTCCATCGGCCATCTGCAGGACAGCGGCCTCAACCTGTCCTACCTCTACTATAAGGAACTGCTCGGCACAGACATCAGCGATCAGCCCCTAAAACCCGTGCTGCGACACAAAGACTGGATTGACCTGAAGGGTGACATCAAGAGCTTCCGTCAGCACCAGCGCCGCGGGGATCTCTCCATCGGCAACTGGCTGCTATCGCTGATGAGATGCCGCTCCTTCACCTTCTTCCGCTGGCACGACCTGCGTCCCTCACTGCATATCCTTTGGTCAATGCTGCAGCATGTGGGAAGCTCGGCACTACGCCGCCTCGGCGGCCAACTCTAACAGGCTGTTGATATTCGCTCAGGTGAGTGCGAGGCCGATTTTAACGCCGGATCGCGCCGCCTGAGTAGAATTTCAATAACCTGCTAAACCCTTGGGTAAGCCGGTGCCGCCAGCAGCAGAGCAGACCCGTCTCAAGCGGACGATGGGGCCTGCTCAGAAGCCTGCCTGAGTGATCGCAGATAGCCGGGCATCTCACCCACCAACTCCAAGGCGGCCTCGCCGGGCCGGTTCTGAAACGGCTGACAGACCACCAACCCCGGCAGTGCCACCAACTCTCCATCCAGATAGAGCAACGGCACTCGCGGCCTGATCCAGGGCGGGATACCCCACTGTTGAAACAGCTGCTTGAGTGGACGCCGGTGTGGGTCAGCCACAGGTCGGCAGCACTCTCCACCGTGACGAAACCGCACTTCCACCCGGCTGGCCTGCCAGCGATCGAGACTGATTCCCTGGCTGGCATCGATGCACCGCAGCTCGCCCATCGCCGCAGGCAGCTGCAGCGAATCACCGCCCTCCCAGTAGATTCGAGTGGCCCGATCAAACGGCTTGAGGCTCTTCATCAGATAGATACCATCGCGATACCGCCGCACCTGCCAGCCAGCCCACTCCACCAGTGGCTGCGCATCCTTGCGGCTGCCAAGCAGCTCCCGCTCTATCCGCAGCAGGTGGCGCGATCCCGGCAACGGCGCCCCCTGGGCACGGATCCAGTGACGTAACAGGCTACGCTGGCGGGGCGATGAGAGTGACAACAGATGACGCATCGACAACACCCCATCGCACCGCTCTGCTGTCGCCAGATCCTCCGCCGCCAGCTCGTCGATCAGCTGCTGGGCGTCACCACAGAGCGACGCCGAGCGGGAGAGAGTGGCATCGGCGGCGGGCCAGCGCGCCTTCAACATCGGCACCACCCGGTGACGCAGATAGTTGCGGTCGAACTGGAGCTGGGCGTTGCTCGGGTCCTCCAACCACTGCAAGCCCTGCTGATGGGCATAGGCCTCCAGCGCACTACGTGGGAAATCGAGCAGCGGCCTCACCAGCCGACCCTGACCCAGCGGGGCGATGCGCGGCATGGCGGCTAGACCAGCCGGACCGCTGCCGCGCAGCAGCTGTAGCAACAGGGTCTCTGCCTGGTCATCCCGATGCTGCGCGGTGAGCAACAGATCCCCAGCCAGCAGGACACCGGCCAAGCTCTGATAGCGATGCTGGCGCGCCAACGCCTCCAGGCTTTCACCCGGCTGGGGGACAATCTCCAGACGTTGCTGGATCAGGGGGATTTCAAGATCAGCGCAGAGCTGGCCGGCCTGCTCGGCCCAGAGCCTGGAGTCCGGCTGTAGGCCGTGGTCCACATGCACTGCCACCAGCCCGCCGCTCAGGCGTTCGCGGAGCCCGGCAAGGGCGTGCAACAGAACCGTAGAATCGAGCCCACCGCTGAAGGCGACCAGATAGCGGTCGCCTTTGGGCAGCTCGTTGAGGATTTTCAGCAGATGATTGGTAGAGAACTCCATCAGAGCTCACACCAGAGGTGACCGGACAGGCTCAGTCTCCGCTGAACTGCCCGTACTGCATCAGACGCTGGTAACGGGTATCCAACAGCTTGTCGATCGCCATGCTGCGAAGGTTTGCCAGCCCTTCGACCAGGGCGTGTTTGAGATTCTTCGCCATCGTCTCAATGTCACGATGGGCGCCGCCAAGGGGCTCTGGCACGATCTCATCGACCAGATTCAGCTCCTTCAGGCGGTCGGAGGTGATGCCCATCGCCTCAGCAGCGAGCGGCGCCTTCTCCGCATCTTTCCACAGGATCGAGGCGCACCCCTCGGGGGAGATCACCGAATAGGTGCTGTTTTGCAGCATCATCGTCCGGTCGCCCACCCCGATAGCCAGCGCGCCGCCGGAGCCACCCTCACCGATCACAGTGCAGATGATCGGGGTACGCAAGCCCGACATCACCCTGAGGTTGCGCGCGATCGCCTCACTCTGGCCGCGCTCTTCTGCACCCACGCCGGGGTAGGCACCGGGGGTGTCGATAAAGGTCAGGATCGGCAGCTGAAAACGCTCTGCCATCTCCATCAGGCGCAGCGCCTTGCGGTAGCCCTCGGGACGCGGCATACCGAAGTTGCGATAGATCTTGTCCTTGGTGTCACGCCCCTTCTGCTGACCGATCACCATCACTGGCTCGCCCTCAAGACGCGCCACACCACCGACGATCGCATGGTCATCGGCAAACGCACGATCACCGTGGAGTTCATGGAACTCATCGAAGATGCGACTGATGTAGTCGAGCATGTAGGGGCGCAGCGGATGGCGCGCCAGCTGGGAGATCTGCCAGGGTTTCAGGTTGGAGAAGATCGACTCGGTAAGCGCCTGGCTCTTGCTCTCCAGACGGCTGATTTCGTCCTGGATGTTGATCTCGTTGTCGTCGCCGACCAGCCGCAGCTCCTCGATTTTTGCCTCGAGTTCTGCGATCGGCTGCTCAAATTCTAGAAAGTTTAAATCCATGTGCGGAATATACCGGAATTGTTTTTTTTAGGACAGAGGGGGAATCCTTATTCAGATGGCCACACCGCTCCCACGGACCTGACTGCCTCTCATATCCCTGATGCAGAATCCCCAGGCGGCAGCGGCGGGGTTGCCAGCAGGACCGACTCCAGTTCCATGGCGAATCCACCACCACTACTCATCAAACCGCACGGGACAAACCGGCAAGCGGTTCACCCGGAGCTCAAAGATGTCCGGCCTGGCGTAGTGGCTTGCCACATCCAGTACCCGCTTGGAACCGGTCTGCGCAGTGGGGTCGATCTCGGCCTGTAGAATTCCCTTCTCCCGGTGCATCGGACCCGCGATGATCCTGCCCCCAGGGGCGATGACCACCGAGTCTCCCGGATGAGTGGATCAATCCGAGTCTGGATAGAGCTGGCGCCTGTCCGGGAGGTCGTCCGGCAGATCTCTCGCCTCGATCACGGTACCGCAGCCGATCACCCAGCAGCAGCCCTCCCGAGCGATGTGCTGCAGGCTGCCGAGCCAGTCGGCACCGCTGTCGTAGATCGGTGCGATATAGAGTTCGACCCCCTGGGCGTAGAGCGCATAACGGGCCAGCGGCATATAGTTCTCCCAACACATCAGGGTGCTGAGCCTGCCGGCCGGCGTCTCCACCACCCGCAGTCCGCTGGCGTCACCCATGCCCCAGACCATCCGTTCTGGATTGATGGGCATCAGCTTGCAGTGACGATTGAGGATCTCGCCCTGATCGCCGATGATCACCACTGTATTGTAGAGCGTGCTCCGGCTGGATCGCCCATCCCGCTCGTTCAGGCCGCAGACCACCACCACCCGGTGCCGCCGCGCCGCCTCACACAGGGGAGCCAGCTCTCCAGCTCCGATATCGACGGCATTCTCCACCAGCCGGGCATGCAGCTGTTCCGATGGGCCCCAGTCACTACCAGGGCGCAGGCGCCAGATCCACAACGGATAACCAGCGATGGAGGTCTCACTGAACACCACCAGGCCGCCTCCTGTTCCACGGCGGAGAGAGCGGAGAGCATCTGATGCAGTGCACCAAACGACGCCTTCTCGAAGCGCAGGCACTCCTTGGCCGAGCCACACACCACCGGAGCCTGCACCGCCTCCACCTCGATATCCCGGAAGCCAGCGGCTTGGAAGGCATTTTCTAGCACCTCCACACTCCCCAGACTGAAAGGCCCTGGCTGCCCGGGGAGCGGCGGGGCAGTTGCGCACGGCGACGGATGATGGAGACCGGCTGCGAGAAAAAGCCGTTGCGCTCGGCGCTGGAGTAGACCATGGCGGCCACCTTGCCATTCTCCTTCAGCACTCGCCGCATGCCAGCCAGCGTTCGCTGCTGATCCGGGAAGTAGATCATGCCAACCCGCGAGATCACGGCATCAAAACTGCCCTCTTCCAGGACGCTAAGATCCTCACCGTCCAGCTCCCGGGTGGCGACATTGTTCAGCCCCTCTGCCCGCGCCGACTGCCCGGCAAAGTGCAGGATGGAGGGAGAGATATCGGTGGCCAGAACCCATCCCTCGGACCCGACACGCCGGGCCACGGCCAGGGTCTGCTCACCGGTGCCGGCAGCGACATCGAGAACCCGGGAACCGGTGCCAGGCCTCCGCAGCATTCTCCCACTGTTGGCGGGTGGTTCGTTTGTAAGCGACGGCATCAAATGTTTGTAAAACGACAGACATGGTGAATCTCCTCTGTTTCTGTTTGAACTCTGCTGCCGGACAACCTCCGATCAGCTCTGCCTGGAGATCTAGTCCAGAGGAAAGAAAACATCCCTAAGAAACGACTAAACGTTTCCTAAGCCGCCATGATGATTCCATCATAGATTCCGCAACAGACTGATATGCAAGAAGAAAAGACAGACCTGGCAGAGCAATCGATACGGGGTGGCGGATGGCTGTTGGACGCCCCACTCAACCAGATTGAGCAGGATGGCCGGGGGGTCAGGCTCGAACCCAAGGCGATGGCCCTGCTGCTCTACCTGGCACAGAGGGCGGACGAGGTGGTCAGCCGCAAGCAACTGCTGTCGGCCCTCTGGCCGGGGGTGATCGTCAGTGACGATGCCCTGACCCAGGTCATCATCAAGTTGCGCAAGGCCCTGGGAGATGACGCAAGACACCCACGTTATATCCAGACCATCTCCAAACATGGCTATCGATTGATTGCACAGGTCGAAAATCTGCCCTTAAAGGAGCCCCCGGCAGATGGAGGCAAAAAAAGCGTCAACTGGCTGCCACAACGACCACTCTGGTGGGGAACCGGTGTCACCCAGCCTCGCTCCGCGCCCCTGACCATCAGCGTACTCCCCTTCAAAACAGCAGCGGACGATGCCGTCTCGATAAGATTTGCCGGCGGTATAACCGCCGACCTGGCCGATGATCTCTCCAGACTGTCAGAAATTTGGGTGATCAACGACCCGGGAGGAAGCGGCGATCTGCATCACGAAAAACGCGCCCGTTATCTGGTTTCGGGGAGCGTGTTCCATGCACAGGAACGGTTGCTGGTCCATGTCCAGCTAACCGAATCCGCAACCGCGCATCAGCTCTGGTCGGAACGTTTCGATCACCCGCTTGGAGAGCTATTCGATATGCAGTCGGAGATCAGTCGCCGCGTGGTCGACCAGCTGTCGCTGCGCGTCAGTCAGGCCGAGCGCCGCCACCTGGCCCGGCGCTATACCCGCAATCTGGCCGCCTACGGCTATTTTCTCGATGCCCAGGTCCATCTCCTGACCCGCGAGACGGAGGACAACCGGCAGGCCCGGGCTCTCTACCGGCTGGCCATCGAGCAGGCCCCTGCCTTCGCACGGGCCCACACCGGCCTCGCCCTAAGCCATGCGGCAGACTATCGTAATCAGTGATCAGAGGATGGCGGCGCCTCCCTCAGCCGGGCCCGGGAGATGGCCGATACCGCCTTGCATATCGACCCGGAGATCCCGCAGACCTATTGGGTGCTGGGGTATGTGGACGCCCAACGACGCCGGCATCAACAGGCACTAGAGTCCCTGCGCAAGGCGGTGGCGCTGGATAACTCCTTTGCCGACGCCTACGCCCTGATGGGGGGCATCCACACCTATCTCGGTACACCGAAGCGCTCGCTCTCCCTGCTGCGCCGGGCCATGCGTCTGCGGCCGGAAGCAGGCTATCTCTACTTCCTGCTCCTTGGCCGCGCCTACTATTTCCTCGGCGACATCGAGCAGGCCCGGATCAATCTCCATGAGGCCCTGTCACGCAATCCGGCCAGTCTGGAGGCCCACCTCTATATGGCAGCCAGGGCGATTGCCTCGGAAGAGGATGAGAGCGGGGAGTGGGAGGCCGAAGAGGTACGGATGATCCGTCCCGGTTTCTCCTTTCAGCGATGGCTGCAGACCTACCCCATGACCAGCGCTGACCAGATCGAGCAGCTAAGGGGCGCGCTGGCCACGGTCGGGCTGCGATGAGGCAGGAGGGGCAAGGGGTCGATGAGATTATTTGATTTAATCGCTGGGCAACTAACCGCCGAACAGATCCCGAGTGAAGTTGTTGTACCAACTATGGGCATACGCCAGATCGCGGCGGCGCTCTTCGGGGCTGGCGTCGGCACGCGACAGCCCGCCGCTGCCGGGCACCTGTTCGATCTGCTGGCCACCGGCGGTAAGTCGGTAGACCCCGAGCACCGAGATGGCATAGTCGGTGCCAACGATGCTATAGCAGGCGTTGGCGTAGGAGGGGCTGCCTGGCGGCTGATCGTTGAACAACGCCGCCACCGCCAAGGCGCACTGCTTCGCCTCGGAGTTGGCGGCAAACCCCGATTTGGGCAGCGGGCTGGCGCTACAGGCGTCACCGATCACATGGATGCCAGGGCGCAATCGGGACTCAAAGGTTTGTGGGTCCACCGGACACCAACCGCTGGCGTCGGTCAGACCGGCCTGGAAGGCGAGCGCACCGGCCTGTTGGGCCGGCACCAGGTTCAACACATCGGCGCTGTAGCTATCGCCAAACCCGGTGGTGACCCGGCGGCTAACAGGATCGACCTGCACCACCCCCTGCTCGGCGCCAGAGATCCACTCAATCATCGAGTTGTCGCTGTCATAGCCGTAGAGATCCCGCCAGCCCTGGATGAACAGGCTCTGCTTGGCGAAGCTGCTCTTCGGATCGAGGATCAGCACCTTGCTGCGCGGCTTGTGCTGCTTGAAATAGTGGGCCACCTGGCTGGCCCGCTCGTAGGGGGCGGGCGGACAGCGGTAGGGGTTGGGTGGCGCGGCCAGAACGAAGGTGCCGCCATCTGGCATCGCCTCCAGCTGGGCACGCAGCAGGCGGGTCTGCTCCCCCGCCTTCCAAGCGTGGGGGATGGTGTCGATCACCGAGGCGTCGTAACCCGCCACCGTGTCGTAGCGGAAGTCGATGCCCGGCGAGACGATGCAACGATCATAGGGGAGGCGCACGCCAGAGGCGGTGATCACTTGCTGAGCCGCTGAATCGATGGCGCTGACCCGATCCTGCACCAGCTGGATGCCATCCGCCTGCACACCGGCATAGCCAAACCGGATCGACGCCAGACTGCGCCCTCCCCCCACCACCTCATTGCTCATATAGCAGGTGTAGTAGTCGGCATCGGGCTCGATCAGGGTCACCGTGATCGTGGCATCGGCGCGGCGCAGGGCGCGGGCTACGCTGACCCCGCCAGTGCCACCACCGACCACCACCACCTGGCGGGTCGCCCCCAGCGCCAAGGCCGGAGCACTCAACAGGGCCGCACCTGCGCCCAGGGTCTTGAGAAAACCTCTGCGATCCATCTTGTTCATCGTTACTAAACCTATATCAGTGCTGGCCAAGTCGATCCACGACCACCCTCTCTCACACCCTGATCCCGGTGGAGCGATTCGGGTCGAACAGGCTCACTGGCTCAGCCCGCAGCGGGAAGCGCTGGGCCAGGGGGTGCTGGTCGATGCCCAGCAGCTTGCGCAGCTCACTCTGAATATGGCGCGGCTGGAGCAGCATGCCGCCGCTGTCGAGTTGCAGGGTGCGCGGGTCGATCGCGAGCTTCTCATGCCGTGGGCCGCCCGCGCCGACGATCCGGTCGCTCCAGCCGACCCCCTGCATCATCAACAGCTCGCTGCCTGCCGACCAGTAATCCTTGCCGTTGTTGCTGTTGTAGCTTGGCGTGCGCCCCACATCCGAGGTGACATGCACCAACAGGCGGTCGGCCAGGCCAATCTGTTCGGCCTTGCTCCAGAGGTAGTCGAGGCCACGGGTCAGCCGCAGCAGGGCCGCAGCCTGGTTGTTGTCGTGGTTGCCGTGGGTGTCGAAACCGCCGCTGCTGAAGACCCCGGTCACGCTCATGCCGGCCGCCGCCATCACCAGAAACAGGTGCATGTCGCGCACCAGACTACTCCTGTCGCCCTTCAGATCGGTGCTGTCGAGACTCGACGGCATCACATCGGCAAGGCGGGCCAGACCACCACTGCCGCTGCGGGCGCTATAGAGCTCATCCAACTTGCCCTGCCAACGGGGCAGGTTGTCCGAACGCTGCCGCTGCGCCTGCAACCGCTCCAGCTGAAAACGCCGCACGATGGCGATATCAGAGGGTTTGTGGAAGGTGCGGTTGGCATCCCGCCAATTCGGGTCGGCCATGGTGCGCAATAATGACTCATCCGGCAGGCCGGTAAAGGGCATCACCCCAGCCGTCTCGGAGAAGCCGCTGGCGCGCACAAACGGCATCGGCATCCCCTGACCATGGACCCCCGCCAACAGCTCGTTGAGACTCGGGTAGCCGGTCATCAGCTGGCCGGTGCTGCGGTTGCGCTCCGCCGCCCCATGACCGTTGCTCTGCAGATCGATACCGTTGATCACCAACATCCGCTGATGGTGGCGCTGAAAGAACTCGGCGTTCTCGGCGAACGGGGCGTAACGCAGGTTTCCGGCCCGGCCGGCCGGTGCGTTGGCCGCCCAGTGGTTCACCGTGTTGTCCTCCCGCGGATCGCAGAAGGAACTCTGATCCCAGCCGCCACCGGCGTGCAAGGTGATCAGGATCGGCCCATTATAGGCCTGCGCCGCCATCCCTGGCCGCATCCAGCCCGGCAGCGCCGCCGCCATGCCAGCCACTCCCGCCAGTCTCAGAAACTCTCTTCTCTTCATCCTTCTCTGCTCCAGGCTGCCCGGTCACTCATAGAGGAAACGTGCATCACCCAACAGGTAGAGCACCACCATCGCCCAGGCCCGTTTGGTGTAGTAAGGGTCCTGCCAGCGGTTGTTGAGGGAACAACTCACCGAGTCGGAGACGTTCTCCCGATCGTTCCAGATCGCCTGAAACAGATCAAAGGTGCGATCGATCTCAGGGTCATCCAGGGGCAACGGCTCACCCAGCAGATGGCTATGCAGGTGTTGGATGGCCTGGCGGATATGCTGCTCTCCCGCCCCCATAAAACCGTCTCCCGGCGCCACCAACTGCAGGTAGGTATCGTCGACATAGGCATCGTTGTTGGCCTGACTCGTATTGGTGCGCACCCCTAGCAGATGGAAACGCACCCGTCGAGTCCCCACCGGCACCGCGACGAAGCGGCTCTGTTGCTGCCAACGGCTCTGCTCACCGATTAGATGGGGACTCTCGGCCAGCTGGCTGCCGTCGGCAGCGTGGAAGCTGACGAAGACCTCGGGGCGGTCGTTGTTGCGCGACCAGGGACGCAGCCGCGCGCCAAACAGCACCCGGCTCCCACCCTGGTCGATGGCCACGGCCTGGGCGTTGAGATCGACCTCCTGATAGGCCTCACCGATGGCGCTCTGCCCAGAGCAGATGCCGCCGACGACGAAGTAGCCCTCACCGGCATCGGTGCCGGGGCCACGACAGCCGCCGATCCGCTCACCGTTGTGCCAGACCTGTACCGTACCCTGGGCCAGGGTCCAGCCGACCATCCCCTGCTCCGCCCCTGGATTCACCAGCAGATTGTTACCACTCAATTGGTCCAGGTCGGGGGTGTCGACGGCCTCCACCGCGCCGAACAGCAGCCGCTCCGCCACTGGGCGGGCAAAGTCGTGACGCACGATGTTGCAACTCAGTTCCATCCCCATCCGCTCCGGGATGGTCGCCATCAGGCTGTTGATCTGGCTATTCGGCTGGCTCAACAGGCTACCGCCATCGAAGCCGCCATAGAACTTGCCCTGTTGAGTGTGCCAGACAGCACCATCGCGGAAGTAGTACCAATCCTCGCCGGTCAGGCTCAACAGTTTGTGGTTCAACTCCTCCGGGGTCAGCAGCCGCGCCATCCCCAGATCGTGCAGTTCGGCACGACCCTGGGCATCCAGCCCCTCGGCGGATACGGCGCGGAACAGCGGGCTGACCACCAGCTCGACCAGCAGATCCTTGACGTTGAAGGGGCCATGGCCCTGATCACGGACAAACTGCCCGGCGATCTCCTCCAGCAACCGATCCTGCTGATTGTAGGCGGCCAGCCGGATGGCATAGTCGTCCACCGTGCTGCTCATCGGCGCACTCAGCGGATCACGCTTGAACAGGGCGCGATACCAGAAATGGACACCACCCTTGGCGAAGCGGGGATCCGCCACCAGATGACGCCCCAACCACTGCAGGCTGCCGCTCACCCCCGCCTCGCGGCTGTTCAGTGCCGGGAGTTGCAGACGCAGCTGAGCGGCATCGATATAGACATCCGAAACACTCCCCGAACGGCGCAGCCCAGCCATCACATAGCGGATGGTGCGGGTGCCCCTGGGCAGGGTCAGGGTCTCGGTGTAGCGACGCCAGTAGGGGCGCTGGTTACTCAGCCGGTTGCTGACGCCGACCTGCCCACCCTGGGCATCGAGGAACTCCAGATAGACCTCGGGACGGTCGGACCACCCCTTGTCGCGCAGCTGGGCGCCGTAGATCGCCTGCACCTGACCGGCGTCGATGGCCGCCGCGTGGCGCGCCACGCTCAGATCCTGGTGGACCAGGGTCTGGCGCTCGGCCTCGCCACAGCCACCGAGCATGAACAACTGGCTGCCGTTGTAGGGCTCGGGGATGGGGCCGCAACCCGCCGCCTGGTTCGCCAGCAGCACGCCCTGATCAACCACCCAGCCCTCGACATCCTGCTCGGCGCCGGGGTTCTGCAACAGGTTATCGGTCACCTCGCTCTCGGCCCCATAGCCGCGGTGCCCCCCCGGCATCACCAGGTCACCATAGCCGGCAGGCAGGGCATCGCGATACCAGGCATCACCGGGACGATACCAGGGAAGACCGTTGTGATCGGGAGGGAAATCCGCCGACTTATAGGCGCGCGGCAGGGAGTCCCGGTCGCCCTGACTGCCATTGAAGTTCTGCTGATAGCGGGCCGCCGTGCCCCAGTTCTGAAAGGCTCCAGCCACCGGGTCCATCGAGGTGTGACAGACCAGGCAGGTGGGACTCTCCAGGGTCGGCACCAGGAAATCACCATTGTTGCTGTCATCCAGCGGCCGCTGTCCCAGGGCCTCGATATCGATGCCGAGGAACTGCTTGAAGACCGACTTCGAACGATGGCGGTTACGATTGGTGTCGGTGGTCGGGAAACGCGACAACCAGGCGTGGGTGGTCAGCACCCCGGCATGGGGAAAGGGTTGATCGATGCGCGCCGAGATACGCGTCTGACGCGCCGGCACGAACTGATCCTCTCCCGCAAAACTGCCAGAGATCGGCTCGGCCCCCATCACCCGGCCGATGATCGGGTTGGCCAGGGTGTAGTCGGCGGTAACGATCTCGCTCCACGGGCGGTCGTTGTCGACGATGTAGCTCAGCAGGTGGACCGGCTGATGGCGCACCGCATCGTGCAGTTGCCCGCGCTCGGCCCGGCTCAGCCCATTCAGCAGTGGATAGTCGTCACGGCTCAGGCCACGGCTGCCATAGAGCCCGGCGGCGCCGTTGCTGAGGAAGCGTTCAAAGCCAGCCCGTTCGGCAAAGCCGTGCAGCGCATCCCCCGCCATCATCTCCCGCAGGGTCTGGCGCAGGGTCTCGTCCGAGTCTACCGCGGCCTGCTCCGCCGCCGTGGGTATGCGATTCAGCAACAGCAGGCTCGCCTTGCGCAGGGTCGCCTGGGGGTCGAGCAGACGAACGCCATCTGGGGCGCTGGTGTCACGCTGCAAGGTCAGGTTCAAGCTGCCGGAACGGCTCGAACGGTTGCCCGCCGCATCCAGCGCCAGGATCTGGTAGCTGTAGCTACCTTGCTCCAATGCCGTATCGGTGAAGCTGTTCCACTGGGTCGTGGCGATCAGCTGGCCGTCGCGGTAGATCTCATAGCCGGTCACCTGCCAGTCGTCATCCGCGTCAGTCCAGGTCAAGGTCAGCGAATCGTTGGTGGTGGCTGCCAGGGCGAGATCGACAGGCTGGTCCGGACCACGGGTATCGGCGGCCTGACCGGCATAGAAGTGGGCCAACGCCTGAGCCGCCTGGGGGGCGATGCGATGCGCCTGATCCAAGCCACTGCGCATCGCAGTGGGGGCCTGGCTGCGATCCGCCAGATAGTCGCTCAACACCGCCTCAAGATAGGGACGCCACTGACCAGCCAGACGCACCCCGGTCAGGCCGTTGTCACGACCACTGTTGGTATGGCAGCTCTCGCACGCATCCCGATGCAGACTCTGGCCCTGCTGTTGTAGGGTGGCATCGACCGACTGGCTGGTCTGGCTCTGCGGCAGCGCGGCGAAGTAGTCGGCCATCGCCGCGATCTGATCCGCCGAGTAGCCCTTGGCGACGCGGTCCATGATGCTGGCGTGGCGGCGGCCGCTCTGGTAGTCGTTCATCACCCGCACGAAGTAGCCTCGATCGAGCCCAGCGATGGCCGGCATCGCCGGACCGCCGCTAACGCCGCCACTGCTGTGACAGATGGCGCAGTTACCCACCAGTGCCGCCACCGGAACATCATCGACGCTCGGCGCCGAGCCGCCGCAGGCGGCCGGGTCGTCCAGCTGGCGCAGGAACTCCGCCAGGTTGCGATAGGCGAGGCTCTGGGCATCACCGAACGGTGCGCCGCCGCCGTGGGGCCGTGCGCCGATGCTCTTCTCCAGCAGGGTCGCGCCGCCCAACTGGTTAGCGGCATCTACCACCACCTTCTGGTTGCGGCTCGCCGCATCGGCTCCCTGATGGAGCACGAAACGGGTCATATGGGCGAGGCCGCCGGAGTTGTGGCAGCTGGCGCAGAGCTCCAGGTGGGGGGCGACCTCGCGCACGAAGAACGACTCGGTGGCGGCGCAGGCCGCGGCCAGGCTGACATCAGCCGGGTTCGAGGCCGCGGAGAGGTTGCCCGCCGCGTCGATCGCCCGAACCCGATAGCTGTAGCTGAGGCCCGCCTCGGCGGAACTGTCGGTGTATTCGGTCTGCATCGCGGTGGCGATCAGGCGGCCGTCGCGGATCACCCGGTAGCCGCTCACCGCCTGGTTGTCCCGCGAGGCGCCCCAACTGAGGCGCACACTCTGGTTGCTCAGAAGCTCGGCACGCAGGCTGGTCGGACTGGTCGGGGCCTCGGTGTCACCGGTGCGCACCTCCACCGCCGGAGTGGCGCTGGAGAGGTTGCCCGCCGCATCCAGCGCCCGGATCTGATAGCGGTAGCGGCGGCTACCCGCCAGCCCCTGGTCGCTGTAGCTGGTGCTGGCCACCCTGGCGATCGTCTTGCCATCGCGCAGCACCTGATAGCCACTGACCCCAGCGTTGTCGGTTGCAGCCTGCCAACTGAGCTGCATCGAGGTGGCGTCGACCGGCTGTACGCTCAGCCCCGTCGGGGCCGAGGGTGGGGTGCCGTCATTAGTGGTGACGGTGAGCGCAGCGGTCGGCGGCGAGGCGTTGCCCGCCGCATCCAGGGCGATCACCTGATAGCTGTAGTGGCTGAAGCTCTGCAGGCCCTGGTCGGTAAAGCTGGTCTGACTGACCGTCGCCACCGCCTCGCCATTGCGCAGCAGCCGATAGCCGGTCACCGCGATATTGTCGCTCGCCGCGCCCCAGCTGAGGCCAATGCTGTCGTTGCTGCGCGATAGGACTTGCAACGCCCCCGGCACGCCGGGAGGGATGGTATCGGGCACTGTCAACTCAACCAGGCTGGCCGGGGACTCGGTGCCATTGGGCCAGACCGCCTTTATCGCATAGCGATAGGCCTGACCGACCTCGACCTGGCTATCACGATAGCCGTTACTATCGACACTACCCAGTAGCCGGCCGCCGCGATAGACGTTGTAGCGCCCAATCAGGTCGTGGGGCTGCCACGCCAGGGTCACCCCCTGATGGCCCTGCTCGGTGATCTTCAGCCCTGCCGGCGGCTGGGGCGCACCGCTCTGGTCCGCCTGCCAGCCCAGCTGGGCTACGGCACCGCCTCCGACCTCGAAATAGTCCATCCGGATCTGGTGGCGTCCCTGGTCGAGAAAGACTCGCCGGCTATACTCGGTCGGCGCCATCGGCCGCCAGGCATCGATCAGCAGCTGGTCATCGACCCACAGCCGCACCCCATCATCGGTGCGGCTGGTGAAGCTGTACTCACCCGCCGGCAGGTCGAATGCACCACTCCAGCGCGCCGAGAAGTGGTCACGCCCCTTCACCCCCAGCGGCTTGCCACCGCCCCAGTCGAAGTCAATCTTCGGCTCCTGCCGGATATCTGCCAGCGGCCCCTTCAGGTCACCCTGGTTGTAGTATTCGGCGCAGAATGCACCCACCGGCAGCGGGGAACAGTCATCGATCGGCTGCCAGTTGACCTTCAGCGCGGCACCACCCCAGCCGTCGAAGTGCTCCACCCGGACCCGGTGTTTGCCCTGGATCAGTTGACGCACCGCCCGGTACTCGGTGGGTTTCTGCTGGTTCCAGTAGTCGATGATCAGCTCATCATCGAGCCACACCCGCACCCCATCGTCGGCCAGCGCCGAGAAGCGGTAGAGCCCCGCCTCAAAGGCGAAATCCCCCACCCACTTGTCGGAGAAGGTGTCGTGCTCGATGTTGTCGATCGGGTTTTTCGGCCAGTCAAAGTCGAGCCTGGCGACCTCCAGGGTGTCGGCCAGGCCGCCCGTGAAGTCCATCTCCTCATAGAACTCGCCACAGAAGCGCCCCTCCGGCACCACCGAACAGTCGGGGGCTTTGCTCCAGCTCAGCTTCGCCTTGGCCTTGCCCCAGGCCTCGTAGTACTCGACCTTGATACGATGGGTGCCGGCCTCCAGCTTCAGTAGCGTGCGCTGCTTGCCGTACCAGGGCCAGCTGCGTTTCCAGGCGTCGATGATCAGATCGCCATCCACCCAGACCCGGAAGCCGTCATCGGCATCGCTGCGGAAGCGGTAGTAGCCCGCCTCGAATTCAAAGTCACCCTGCCAGCGGGCGGAGAACTTGTCGTGACTCAGCGCCTCGCTGGGTCCACCACCCTGCCAATCAAAATCGATAGCCGGATCGAGACTCGCCTCCAGCGGCTCGCCGGAGAGATCCTGATTGGGGAAGTATTCGCCGCAGAACTCGCCGCTGGGCACCGCGTCGCAGCTGGGCGCGGTCTCCCAGACCAAGGCGGCCCTGGCATTGCCCCAACCCTCGCGGTATTCGACCTTGATGCGGTGGTTACCCTCCGTCAGACGTTGCAGGATCTGGCGCTTGCCGAACCAACTCCACTTCGGATCCCAGGCGTCGATCACCAACACGCCGTCGATCCAGACCCGCATCGCGTCATCGAAGCGGCTCTTGAAACGATAGGTGCCGGCCGCGAACGGAAAGTCACCTTCCCAGCGCACCGAGAACTTGTTTGCCCCCACCCCTACGATCGGGCTGCCGCTACCCCAATCGAAGTCGATCTTATCGTAGAGCCGCGAGTCCACCGGGTCGCCGCTCAGGTCGGTGGTGGGAAAAAAGCTGGCGCAAAATTGCCCTTGCGGCACCTGCGAACAGTCGGCGGTCTCCTCCCAGCGCAGCTTGGCGACAGCACCACCACCGCTCTCGAAGTACTCCATCTTGATGCGATGTGTGCCCGCTGTAAGCGGCAGCATGGCACGGTATTCGGTGGGCCGCTGATGGCGCCAGCCATCGATGATCAGCCGCCCATCGACCCACACCCGAATACCGTCATCCCCGGTGGCGATGAAGCGGTAGCCCGACGCCTTAAACGCGAAGTCGCCCTGCCAACGCACCGAGAAGTTGTCCTTCCAGACCCCGTCGATCGGCGCGCCGCTGTTCCAGTCGAAGTTGATGGCCGGATCGACGCGCCCCTCGCTGGGTGCCCCGGTGAGGGTTTTGTTGCCGAAGAACTCGGCGCAGAAACGGCCGCTCGGCACCGCCTCGCAACCCGCCACCCGTTGCCAGTGGAAGTTGGCCTTGGCCGTGCCCCAACGCTCCTTGTACTCCACCCGGACCCGGTGGCTGCCCGCCGTCAGCCGATGGAGCCGGTGCTGGGTGCCGTAGAGGGGCCATTTGCGCGCCCCGTCCCAGGTATCGATGATCGGCTCGCCGTCGATCCAGACCCGCATGCTGTCGTCGGCATCACTGATGAAACGGTAGGCGCCCGCCTCGAAGGTGAAGTCGCCCTGCCAGCGCAGCGAGAAGCGGTCGGTGCGCTTGCTATTGTCCGGGCTCCCCTTGCCCCAGTCGTGGGCGATCTGCGCCTCACTCCAGCCATCCACCGGGTCGCCCTGCAGCTCTTCGTTGTGGAACAGCTCGGCGCAAAAATGGCCGCTCGGCACCGTGCCGCAGCCGGGCACCGCCTCCCATCTGAGTTTTGCCCGAGCATCGCTCCAGGCCTCGCGGTACTCCAGGCGGATCTTGTGCGCGCCCGGATCGAGGCGCAGCAGGCGGCTGTATTTGCCGCGGTAGCTCCAATCCATGCTCCAGGCGTCGATTACCTGGCGATCGTCGATCCAGAGCCGGATGCCGTCATCCACATCACTGGTGAAGCGGTAGGCGCCGCCGTCGAAGTTGAAACTGCCCTCCCAGCGCACCGAGAAGCGGTCGGGGTTGACCCCATGCATCGGCCGCTGCCGGCCCCAGTCGAATGCGATGGCCGGCGTCTGCTCCTGGCGCACCGGCTCACCCTGAAGCTGCTCGTTGTTGAAGTAGCTGCCGCAGAAGGCGCCGCTCGGCACGCCGCTACAGGGGTGGCGCTGCTCCCAATGGAACTGGGCGGTAGCCCAGCCGCCATGCTCCTTGTATTCGATCTTGATGCGGTGGCTGCCCGCCGCCAGATGCAGATCCTTGAAATACTCGGTGGCGGCCTGGGGCTTCCAGGAGTCGATGATCGGTGCGTCGTCGATCCAGACCCGCATCCCGTCGTCGGTGCGGGCGATAAAGCGGTAGTCACCCTCGGTGAAGGTGAAGTCCCCCTGCCAGCGGGCCGAGAAGTTATCCTTGCCGATCACCCCGGCGAAGGGCGACTCACCCTTCCACTCAAAATCAATGGCCGGCACATTGGCGGCGTGGACCGGCAGCCCAGTCAGTTCGCGGTTGTTGAAGAACTCGCCACAGAAGGCCCCGTTTGGCACCGACTCGCAGCGCTGCCCCAGCTCCCAGCTGACGTGGGCGCGGGCCCAGCCGCCCCACTCCCGATATTCGATCCGCACCCGCTGCAACCCCGCCGGCAGCGTGACCACCTGGTTGATGCGGCCACCGTGCTGCCAGGAGTCGATGAGCAGCCGATCACCGATCCAGACCCGCACCCCATCATCGGTGTAGCTGTGGAGGTTGTACTCCCCCCCCTCGAACTGGAATTCGCCCAACCAACGGACTGAAAAGTGATCCTTACCCAGTCCGTTGGCGGGCGCCTTGTCCTGCCACTCGAACGCAATCTGTTGATCTTCACGCACCAGCGCCGCATCACCGGCCAGGTCGTGGTTGTCGTAGTAGGCGCCGCAGAAGCGCCCCTGGGGGATCGCCCCGCAGCCCACCGCGCTGGCCCAGCTCAGCTCGGCCACGGCGCCACCGCCGCCCTCAAAATATTCGGCGCGGATGCGGTGTCTGCCCGCCTTCAGCCAGAGGCTCTTCTGATGGACGGTCGGCGCCTGACCGTGCCAGCTGTCGATCACCGGCTCACCGTCGACCCAGAGGCGGAAGCCGTCGTCGGTCCGTACCTGGAAGTTGTAGCTGCCATCCTGATCAAACTGAAAGTCGCCCTGCCAGCGTACCGAGAAGTTGTCCCGCGGCAGGCTGGCATCAGCACTGCCGTTGCCCCAGTCAAAGTTGACCTGCGGGTCGATGCGCACCAGCGCCGGATCACCCTCCAGGTTTCGGTTGGCAAAATACTCGGCGCAGAACTCACCCGCCGGCACTGAGGCACAGTTGACCAGCTCAGCGCCCAGCGGCTGCCAGTCGAGGGAGAGAAAGGCGTTGCTACCGAGGCGGTACTCCAGCGCCAGCAGATGGCCTCCCTGGCTGAGATGGGCTGTGCGCATGGCATCCACTGCACCGCCATCACTGCTGCCCTGGTAGAGGGGCTGGCCATCCAGCGACAGCTTCAGCTCGCGGGCGCCATGGCTGAGCATAAACTGGTAGTCACCCTGGGCGAACACGAAAGAGCCGCTCCAGCGCAGCAGCAGGTCATCCGCCGCTACTCCCACGGGCAGATCGCCGAGGCTGAAACGCAGGCCGTTGTCGCTGATCTGGAGCTGCGCCTGCTCTAGAGGGAGCCACTGATCACCGTCGAAATATTCAAGGCAGAAGCCACCGCCAGGTTGCAGGCAGCCGACCCGCTCCAGCGCCAGACCCAACGCTGCCTCGCCGCTCAGGTCCTGATAGTCGAGGCGCAGCTGATGATAGCCCCCGTCCAGGGTGAGATAGCTGGCCAGGGTACGTTGTGGGGATGGAGCGTCCCAGGCATCGATCAGCGGCGCGCCATCGAGCCAGAGCCGCACCTTATCGTCGGCATCGAGCTCAGCGCGGTAGATGCCAGCGCCCGGGTTGAGGCTGCCGATCCAGCGCAGCGAGAAGCCATCCCGACCGACACCGGCGTCGGGACCGCCCAGCCCCCAGTCCCAATCAAGCAGCTGCTGGCGACCACTGGCGGCGGTCGAGGCCGGCAGATCACCGGCCAACGCCAGGGCCGGAGCGCCCTGGGGGTCATCCAGGCCACTATATTCGAGACAGTAGCGCCCCTCGGTCACCCCGTCGCAGTGGGCCAGTTGCAGACCGGAGCGCTCCTCCAGCCAGAGCCCAGCGCTATCCGCCTCGGCCGGAATCACCTCAGCGGGAAGACGCAACTCGACCCCATCCCAACTCAGCAGGGCGGGATAGTCGCTGAGCGCCATCTGCCTGGCCGTCCGCCCTGGTTGGGGACGCGGGGTGACGCGCCAGAGGCGTTCACCAGGGGCACCTGCGGCGCTGACGATGAAGGGGCGAGCACGCTCGATCAGGCTGTCGATGCGGGGGCTTTTACCCGTCGCGCCAAGCCGCTGCTGCAGCTCGTTCAGGGTCGCAGAGAGCAGCTGGTCGTCCAGTGGATCGGTATGCCCCGCCAGATAGTCACTGACCCCGACCAATCCGGCGTGCAGAATCAGCTCACGGTAGAAGAGGCCGCCCTGGCTGACCGACTGGCTGTCGCTGCCGAAGATCAGGCTGCCCTCCAGCAGCGGATGGATCGGCCGGTCCGAGGCCAGCGCCATGCCGCGCACCCGGTCGATGGCGTCGCTCAGGCTGTCGAAGGGGGCGTTCTGGCTGCCGGAGAGGGGGTTGGGCACACCCGCCAGCAGCTGTGACTGGTGGGTACCGATCTGGGCAGCAGGATTGGCAAGCCGGCCCCAGACCGGGGCGACCGCAAAGACGGTGCGCTGATCGTAGAAACCCTGGGCAGAGACCTGGGCGGTGGGGAACCAGCGTTGCAGCGGCTCCACCACCACCTGCGCCAACCAGGCGGCGCTGCGGCGGCCCATCAGCCGGTCCCAGGTGGGATGGGCTTCACCGTTGCGGCCCGCTGTTAGCAGCGCAGATGCATCTTTCAGGCCGATCGATTCGGCCAGCGACACAAAGCCAGGACTGGCGGTCAGGCGGTTAAAGTAGGCGTCAGGGTCGCCCTGCAGCAGACCACGGGCGTAGAGCCCCGCTACCGAGAGATCACTGCTGGAATCGATGCTGAGCAGGTCAAGCTGACCACCCAGCCCAGCATAACGGGCCAGAAACGCCTCGACCAACGCCTGGCTCGTCTCGGCGCTGGCCTGCCACCAATCGGCCTGGCCCTGCCCGATCGCTGCATCCACCCCCGCGCTGATACGCTCACCAACAACCAATAACAGCCCACGCTGGCCCGCCGCAAGGTCACCGGTAGCAGCCGCCGCCTCGACAGCCAGCGCCTCCGCCTCAGCGACAGAGCTGACCCCGCTCAGATCGACCCGCTGAAGCTGAGGCAGGTTGGCAAACTGATCGGCAGAGACAGACAACCGGTAGCCCAGTGGCTGGGTGCCACCCATGGTCGGAAAGCACAGCCCCAGCAGCAACAGAATGGGCAGGAGGGTGCATCGGTAATGTTTCCAGCTGGCGATCATATCCATGCCTTCCATGAATCGAAATGGTACCTGCGTCGACTGCTGCCACCTGGGATCAAGCACAGCAGAGACCGCCTCTCAGGGAATAATCTGAATGCACATACGGGCGTCATTCAGCCTGCCCAAACTGCAGAATTTGGGAATAAAAAGCGGATTAGGAATTTATTTAATCAATTTGCGGCGCAAATTGTGAAGCACTAGACGCACTTCATGTGACATATGTCACATTTTTTTGATCAGCGGGTCCGATCAACTCCGCCGGACAATCACCACCCGAATCGCCTCTGGGCCGAGCCAGCGCTCCAGCCGCCGCAGCAGTTCGTCGCTGGGATTGACCCGCCAGGCCTCCCCCAAGTGGATCTCAGCGGTAGCCGTGGCAGAGCGATAGTGGAGACGGATCGCACATGTGCCGCCGAGAAACGGGCTCAGCAGCTGTTGCAGCTGCTGACGGAATTCGGCCACCTCGGTGGGGGCCGGTGCAACCTTCAGGTCGAGGTGGCTGGCATAGAGTCCGCGCGCCTGTTCCACCGTGAGCAGGTTGTCGGCGCGCACGCTGAGGCCACCCCGGTACTCGTCGTAGCTGAGGCTGCCGGAGACTACCAGCAGATTGTCGCTGACCAGCAGATCGCGGTGCGCCTCGTAAGCCTCATTGAACAGGGTCACCTCGATGCGACCGCTCTTGTCATCCAGCAGCAGGGTGCCCATGCGGCCGCGTTGGGTCTGCCGATGGCTGGCGGAGACCACCAGCCCCACCACCACCACTGGCACACCGCGCCGGCGACCGCCGCCTCCTCCACCGCCGCCGTTGTTCTCAACCGAGAGCTCGGCGATACGACTGCTGGCCAGCTGTTTGCGATCCTGCTCGTAGCGGTCGATGGGGTGGCCGGTGAGATAGAGGCCGAGAGTCTCCTTTTCGCCTTGCAGACGCTGCTCGTCATCCCACTCCTCCACCCCCTCGGGCACCACTGCCGGCTCAGCCCCGCCCTGGGCCGATTCACCCATGCCGAACAGGTCATCCTGACCAACCTCCTGGGCCTCATGCTGCTGCTCCGCCATTTTCAGGGCCAGCGGCAGATGCAGCATCATGGTGGCGCGATTCTCGCCCAGACCATCCAGCGCACCGGCGCGAATCAGCGACTCTAGCACCCGCCGGTTGACCCGTTTCATATCGATGCGGCGGCAGAAGCTGAACAGATCGGCGAACGGGCCGTTGGCATCACGCTCGCGAACGATGCTCTCGATCGCCGACTCCCCCACCCCCTTGATCGCGCCCAAGCCGTAGATAACGGTCTTCTCATCAGCAATGGTGAACTTGTACTGGGACAGATTGACCTGGGGCGGCTCCACCTTGAGCTGCATGCGCCGCGACTCGTCGATCAGCGGCACCACCTTGTCGGTGTTGTCCATATCCGCCGAGCAGACCGCCGCCATGAAGGCCGCCGGGTAGTGAGCCTTGAGCCACATGGTCTGGTAGGAGACCAGCGCGTAGGCGGCAGAGTGGGATTTGTTGAAGCCGTAGCCGGCGAACTTCTCCACCAGGTCGAAGATCTTCATCGCCAGTTCGGCGTCGATGCCGTTGTTCTCCGCACCCTCCTTGAACACCGCACGCTGCTTGGCCATCTCCTCCGGCTTCTTCTTGCCCATTGCGCGACGCAGCATGTCGGCGCCGCCCAGCGAGTAGCCAGAGAGCACCTGGGCGATCTGCATCACCTGCTCCTGGTAGAGGATGATGCCGTAGGTGGCATCGAGGATCGGCTTCAACGACCCATGTTGATACTGGGCGTCTGGGTAGGAGATCGCCTCGCGGCCATGCTTGCGGTTGATAAAGTTGTCGACCATGCCCGACTGCAGCGGGCCGGGCCGGAACAGCGCCACCAGTGCAGTGATGTCGTCGAAACTGTCGGGCTGCAACTTCTTGATCAGCTCCTTCATGCCGCGGGACTCGAGCTGGAACACCGCGGTGGTCTCGCACCGCTTGAGCATCTTGAAGGTGGCCGGATCGGCCATGTCGATGGCGCTAATATCGATCGGCTCCAAGCCCTGTTTGGCGCGCCCAGCATTCACCGTCTGCAGAGCCCAGTCGATGATGGTGAGGGTGCGCAGGCCGAGGAAGTCGAACTTCACCAGCCCCGCCTGTTCCACATCATTCTTGTCGAACTGGGTCACCAGGTTGCCACCGCCCTCTTCACAGTAGAGCGGGGCGAAGTCGGTGAGCAAGCCAGGGGCAATCACCACGCCGCCCGCGTGCTTGCCAGCGTTGCGCGCCAGCCCCTCAAGCTTGCGCGCCATATTGATCAGCTCGCCCACCTCCTCATCAGTGCGATAGGCGTCGGCCAGATCCTCGCTCTCCTCCAGTGCCTTCTCCAGGGTCATACCCAGCTCGAAGGGGATCATCTTTGCCACCCGGTCGGTAAAACCGTAGGGGTGGCCGAGCACCCGCCCGACGTCGCGCACCACCGCCTTCGCCGCCATTGAGCCGTAGGTGATGATCTGCGATACCGAATCGCGGCCATACTTGCGCGCCACGTAGTCGATTACCTCATCGCGCCGGTCCATGCAGAAGTCGATATCGAAGTCGGGCATAGAGACCCGCTCCGGATTGAGGAAGCGCTCGAACAGCAGTTCGTGCTCGATCGGATCAAGATCGGTGATCTTCAGCACGTAGGCGACCAGCGAGCCGGCGCCGGAGCCGCGCCCCGGCCCCACCGGGATGGCGTTGTCCTTGGCCCACTGGATGAAGTCGGCAACGATCAGGAAGTAGCCGGGGAAGCCCATCTGGTTGATCACGTCGAGTTCGATCTGCAGCCGCTCGTCGTAGGGCTTGCGGATCTCCGCAAAGTCGGCGCTGCTAGTGTCGAACAGCTGCTCGAGTCGCCACTGCAGCCCCTTGCGCGACTCCTCGGAGAAGAACTGCTCGATGGTCATCCCCTCGGGGATCGGGAAGTCGGGCAGGAAGTGCTTGCCGAGGGTTAACGCAAGGCTGCAGCGCTTAGCGATCTCGACACTGTTGGCGAGCGCCTCGGGGATGTCGGCGAACAGCTCGCACATCTCCTGCTGGGTGCGCAGATACTGCTGCTCGCTGTAGAGCCGTGGGCGGCGCGAATCCTCCAGGGTGCGGCCATCGTGGATGCAGACCCGCACCTCATGGGCCTCGAAATCCTCGCTGGCGAGAAAACGCACATCGTTGGTCGCCACCACCGGCACATCCCGCGCCGCCGCCAGGGCAACCGCGGCGTGCAGATAGGCCTCTTCATCGGGACGACCGGTGCGATTCAGCTCCAGGTAGAAACGATCACCGAACAGCTCCAGCCAACCCGCCAGCAGCCTCTCCGCCGCGGCCTGGTTGCCCGCCAGCAGGGCGCGCCCCACATCCCCATCACGTCCCGCTGAGAGCGCGATCAAGCCATCCACGCTGCCTTCGAGCCAGTCCCGATCCAGCATCGGCCGGCCTAGATGCTGGCCCTCACGATAGCTGCGCGAGACCAGCCGGGTCAGGTTGCGATAACCCTCAAGATTCTGCACCAGCAGCAGCAGACGGAAGGGCTTGTTGACATCATCCGGATTGCGGAGCCACAGATCGGTGCCGGCGATCGGCTTGATACCGCCGCCCAGCGCCGCCTGGTAGAACTTGATCAGAGCAAACAGGTTGGATTGATCGGTGAGCGCCACCGCCGGCATGCCCAGCTCCACCGCCTTTGCCACTAGCGGCTTGATGCGCACCATGCCATCGACCAGGGAGTATTCAGAGTGGACGCGGAGGTGGATGAAATTGGGTTGCATGGGGCGTGACTTAAGGGGCTCGGTGCGGCGGCTAATTGAGGATGCAGAGCTTACCAAATCGGCCCGGCCAGGCGCGACCCTCGCCCCCGGCTGGCTCAATCGAGCAGCCGGCGCACCGGGGCGAAGGAGCGGCGGTGGATCGGGCTGATCCCCAGCTCCTGCAACGCCTGCAAGTGGACCTTGGTAGGATAGCCTTTGTGACGGGCCAAGCCGTAGCCGGGATGGTGTTGATCGAGCTCGACCATCTCCCGGTCGCGCGCCACCTTGGCGATGATGGAGGCGGCGCTGATCGCCTCGACGCTGCTGTCGCCGCCGATGATCGCCTCCACCGGGCAGGCGAGCTGCGGGGCATGTTTGCCATCCACCAGCACCCGCTGCGGCGTCAGTGCCAGTGCCTCCACGGCGCGGCGCATCGCCAGCAGGCTTGCCTGCAGGATGTTGATCTGATCGATCTCCTCCACCTCGGCGCGCCCCAGCGTCCAGGCCAGCGATTGGGCACGAATCTGCTCCGCCAGCTGTTCGCGACGCTTTTCCGAGAGCTTTTTGGAGTCGGCCAGTCCCTCAATCGGCTGCGCCGGGTCGAGGATCACTGCCGCAGCCACCACCGGGCCGGCCAGTGGCCCGCGGCCCACCTCGTCGACCCCCGCAACAAAGATCTGATCAGTCATTTTTGTTCTCCATCAAGCATCGCCAAGATCGCATCCGCAGCACGATCGGCTGCGTTGCGCCGTAGGTTTTTGTGAATCTCGGCATAGCGTGTGGCGATTTCGGCACGCCGCTGCGGATCATCGAGCAGCGCCAGCAGCGCAGAACCCATCGCCTCGGGTTCTACCTGCTGCTGCAGAAACTCCGGCGCCAGCTCCTCTTCTGCCAGCAGGTTGGCCATCGCCATGTAGGGGATCTTCACCAGATTGAGGCGGGTCACCAGCCAGTAGGTGAGCGCTGCCAACCGATAGGCAACCACCATCGGCCGCTTCAGCAGCAGGGTCTCCAAAGTGGCGGTGCCAGAAGCGGTGAGCACCAGATCCGCCGCGCCGATCGCCTCGCGCGGGCGGCCATCCAGCAAGGTCAGGGGCAGGCCAGGAGCGAACTCTGCGACCGCTACGGAAAACGCCTCGCGGATCCGCTGGTTGACCATCGGTGCGACAAACTGCAGTTCGGGGCGCTGCTGATGGCACCAGCTAGCGGTCTGCAGAAACGCGGCCGAGAGCATCTTCAGCTCGCTCATGCGGCTACCCGGCAACAGTGCGATCACCGGCCGCTGCGGATCGAGGCCTAATTCACGACGCAACTGCTGCGCATCCGCCGGCTCGAGTGGGATCTGATCCGCCAGCGGGTGGCCGACATATTCGGCACGCACCCGGTTGGCGCGCAAAAATTCACTCTCGAAGGGAAACAGGCAGAGCATCAGGTCGACCGCGCTGTGCAGCTTTTTGACCCGCCCCTGGCGCCAGGCCCAGACCGTGGGGCTGACGAAGTGGGCGGTGCGGATGCCATTTTGTTTCAGACGGCGCGCCAGCGGCAGATTGAAATCAGGGGCATCCACGCCGATGAAGAGATCCGGCGGGTCGGCGCGAAAATGGTTGTAGAGACGGCGGCGCATCGCCAGCAAGGCGGGCAAATGTTTCAGCACCTCGACCAGCCCCATCACCGGCTCGATACGATCCAGAGGCTGGCAACCGGCCGCCTCCATCTGCGGCCCGGTCACGCCTTCGAAGCGCAGCCCCGGACGTTTCGCCTGCAGTGCCTCGATAAGAGAGGCCGCGAGGATGTCGCCCGAGACCTCGTTGGCGACGATGCCAATACGTATCATCAGCGGATGATGCCGCGTCCGCTGTCGTGCAGAAAATCGACCATCAGACCCACCTCTGGTGTCTCTGCGGCGATCGCCCGCAGATCGTCGAGCGCCTCTTCGAGACGTTGATTCGACATGTAGATCGCCTTGTAAGCGCGCTTGATCTGCTGCATCGCTGTCTCGGAGAAGTCGCGTCGACGCAGCCCTTCGCGATTGATGCCGTGGGGTTTGGCGGGTTGGCCCGAGACCATCAGGTAGGGCAGCACATCCTTGCTGATTGACGAGCCCATGGCACAGAAGCTGTGGGCGCCGATGCGGCAGAACTGGTGCACGATAGTGAAACCGCCGAGGATGGCGTAGTCGTCGATAATCACATGGCCACCCAGGGAGGCGGCATTGGCCATGATCACGTTGTCCCCCAGCTGGCAGTCATGGGCGACATGAGTGTAGGCCATCAGCAGGTTGTCGTTGCCGATGCGGGTGGTCGCTGTATCCTGCAGCGTGCCGCGGTTGATGGTGGTGAATTCGCGGATCACGTTGCGATCACCAATTTCCAGCCAAGTCTCTTCGCCGGCGTACTTTTTATCCTGGGGATCTTCACCGACCGAGGCGAACTGGAAGATGCGGTTGTCCTGGCCGATGCGGGTCGGCCCCTTGATCACCGCATGGGGACCCACTCTGGTGCCTTTGCCGATCTGTACACCGGCACCGATGATGCTGAACGGGCCAACCCCGACCCCCTCATCCAGCTCAGCCAACGGGTCGACGATGGCACGCGGGTCGATCAGGGTCATATCTCCCGGGCGGTGCAGATGATGTTGGCGGTGGCTGCGACCTTGCCATCCACCGTCGCTTTGCAGGAGAACATACCCATACCGCGACGCATGGCGGTCTGCTCCACCTCAATGCGCAGCTGATCACCCGGCTCCACCGGGCGTTTGAAGCGCGCCTTGTCGATGCCGACAAACAGGTAGATGGTATTTTCACTGACAGTGGAGGGGTTCGACTCCATCGCCAGCAGACCGGTGGCCTGGGCCATCGCCTCGACAATCAACACCCCCGGCATCACCGGCTTGATCGGGAAATGGCCGTTGAAGAAGGGCTCGTTGTAGGTGACATTCTTCAGCGCCACCAGCCGGGTATCTTTTTCAAATTCCATGACCCGGTCGATCAACAAAAACGGGTAGCGGTGCGGCAGCAAGCTGAGCACCTTTGTAATATCCATAACGGTCAAAACGCTCTCCCCACTCTTCAATCTTTTGGCTGGCTGACGTTACCCAACAATTCTTTGACTTGTTTTTCAAGTTGCTTCAGGCGCTTGGCAAAATCATCCAGATGGCGGATCCGGGCCACGGCCCTTTTCCAGGCACTATTCTCGGTCGCAGGCAGGCCGCTGCTGTAGTAGCCCGGCCGTTCGAAGGAGCGGGTTACCAGCGCTTGACCGGAAAAGTGCACATTGTCACCGATTTTGATGTGTCCAACCACACCGGACGCACCGCCGAAAGTACAGCCGCGGCCGATCCGGGTTGAGCCAGCGATGCCGCTAAGCCCCGCCATCGCGGTATCTTCCCCCACCTGCACGTTGTGCGCGATCATGATCAAGTTATCCAGCTTGACCCCGTCCGCCAGTACCGTATCTTCCAGGGCGCCTCGGTCGATGGTGGTGTTGGCGCCAATCTCGACCCGCTTGCCAACGCGCACCCGCCCCAGCTGCGGTACTTTCTCCCAGCGCCCCTGGTCGTTGGCCAGGCCAAAACCATCGGCGCCCAACACCGCACCGGGGTGAATCAGGCACTGCTCACCGAGCTCGGTATCGCGGCAGAGGGTGACCCGCGCTACCAGCCGCGATCCCGCCGCGATTTTACAGCCAGGCTCGATCACGCAGCCCGGCCCAATATAGACCCCGGCACCGATCATCACATCGGCACCAACCACCGCACAGGGTCCGATCCAGGCGCTGGCATCGACTGCAGCACTTTCATCCACCACGGCACTGGGGTGACGGCCCGGCTCAAATCGCGCGGGCGGAAACAGCTGCGCGGCGATACGCGCATAGGCCAGGTGCGGATTGTCACTGATCACCACTGCGGTGTGACAGTGCTCCGCATCCTCGGCAGAGAGAATCACCGCAGAGGCCTTGGTATCCGCCAGATAGTGCCGGTATTTCGGGTTGGTGAGGAAGCTGATCTGGCCGGAAGTCGCGCCGGAGAGCGTACCGACCCCGCTGATCCTGATCTCAGGATCACCCCGAAGTTCCGCCCCAACAGAGGCAGCAAGATCCCCCAGCCGGCTCCCCATGCCCCACCCCTCCCGCTATTTCGAAACCAATTCCCGCAGCTTCTCCAGCACCATCTCTGAGATATCGATCCGCTTGCTGAAGTAGACCACGCCGTCGGAGACGATCAGGTCGATATTCTCCGCCTTGCCGACATCGCGGATCACCTCCCGCACCTGGGTCCGAAGCTTCTTGAACTCCTCGTTCTGGCGCAGGTTGAGGTCCTCGCGAAACTCGGTCTGTGCATTTTTCAGCTTGCGACGACGGGAGAGAATGTCGCGTTCAAGGCGTTTGACCTCGGATTCGCTCATCACCGTACCGTCCCGCTTCAGCTTCTCCTCCAGTTGCTTCAGTTGGCTCTGGCTCGACAGCAGATCCTTCTCACGGCGGGAGAACTCCTTCTGTAGCCGCTTGCGGGCCGCCTGGTACTGGGGGGACTCCTCAAACACCTTGGTCGCGTTGACAAAGGCGATCCGGTAATCCTCTGCCATCGCGGCGCTTGCGCCGACTAGCAACAACACCAGAAAAGCAGATTTTAAAACTCTATTCACTATTTACTCCTACTGCATCAATAGGTCGTACCAAAACTGAACTGAAGCGTCTCGACTGAATCACCCGACTTATCATTCAATGGATAACCCAGACTGAACGCCAATGCGCCCACTGGCGATAGCCAGGATACCATTACGCCAGTGGACATCCTGATCTCATCCCAATCGATACTGCCTCCATCACGTAGATCAAACACATTGCCCGCATCGAAGAAGACCCCCCAGCGCATGGTTTTTCTGAAGGAATCCATTGGCGGCGGCATCAAAAGTTCGATCTGGCCGATCAGCTTGCTGTTCGCCCCCAACGCCCTGTCGGTGGAGTCCTTAGGACCGAGGGTATTCTCTGCGAAGCCGCGCACCGATCCGATACCACCGGCGAAAAAGTTGCGGAAGAAGGGCAACTCGCCGCCTGAGTAACCCTCGCCATAGCCAAGTTCCCCGTTGAGACGCAGGGTCAGCGAACGGCTCAGCGGCAGATAGTGGGTATGACGGTAGTTGATCCGATAGTATTGGAGATCGCTGCCTGGCACATTCATCTCCAGCGACAGGCGTTGGTGCCCGCCCCGGCTGGGAAATATGGCGCTATCGCGACTGTCGCGGTTCCAGCTGGCCATCAACTCCACATCGTCAAATTCGTCGCCGTTGCGGTCCTTGAAGTCGATTACCTCGCCGGAAGGGGAGTCCCCCAACACAAAACGGGTATGTTCATAGGCGAGACTAAGCCTGAAGCGATCATGCTCGGTCAGCGGCAGACCAAAATTCACTCCCAGACGACTCACATCGGTGGAGTAGCTAGAGATATTCAATTCGGAAAAGTCGGTCTCCTGGAAGATCGCCTCAAAGCCGCGACTGACGCCATCGATGGTGTAGTAGGGGTTGGTATAGGAGAGGTTGACCCGCCGGTTGGCCTTACTGGTGTCAAAGCCCGCGCTGACATGTTTGCCGGTACCCAGGAAGTTATCCTGGGAGATACTGCCGTTAAAGATGATGCCCTGGCTCTGCGAGTAGCCCACACCAGCCGCCAGGTTACCCGAAGGCTTCTCGTTCACCTTGATCTCGATATCCACCTGGTCATTGCGGCCGGGTACCGCCGGCGTCTCCAGCATGACCTCATCGAAATAGCCCAGACGCTGCACCCGCTCGCGGCTCAGCTTGATCTTGCCACCGGAGAACCAGGCAGATTCCATCTGACGCAGCTCACGCCGCACCACCTCGTCACGGGTATTGGTATTACCGCTGATGTTGATGTTACGCACATAGACCCGGCTGCCAGGATCGACGAAATAGGTGATCGCCACCTCACGCTTCTCTCGGTCGATGTCGGGGATGCTGTTGACGTTGGCGAACGCATAGCCGGCGTCTGCGAGTTTGCTGCTGATGCGCTCCGCACTAGCGGTAGTCTGCTTGCGTGAGAAGACCTCGCCACGTTTCAGGTGGATCAACGGGAAGAATGTCTCGGCGGGCAGCTCCAGATCACCCGCCAGCTTGATCTCGCTGATCGTGAAGACATCACCCTCGGTGAGTACCACGGTAACGTAGATGTCCTTCTTGTCCGGGGTGATAGAGACCTGGGTCGAGTCGATCTTAAAGTCGATGTAGCCGCGATCGAGGTAGTAGGAGCGAAGCTTCTCCAGATCCCCGGCGAGTGCCTGCTTGGAGTATTTGTCTTTGTCCGAGAAGAATTCGTACCAGGCCGGCACACCGCGCTGGAACTCATCCAGCAGATCGTCGTCATCAAATGAATCATTGCCGATGATGTTGATCTTCTTAATGCGTGCCGAGACGCCTTCAGAGATCGTTATCGCCACCGCCACCCGATTGCGCTCCAGCGGTGTCACCGTGGAGTCGATCTTCACCCCGTACTTGCCACGGGAGAAGTATTGCCGGTTCAGCTCCTGCTCCACTCGCTCCAGCAGGGCGCGCTTAAAGACTCGACCTTCGGCCAGCCCGATCTCCTTCAGCCCCTCCTTGAGCTTATCGGTCTCCAGATCCTTGTTACCCTCGAAGCTGATCTCGGCAATAGCGGGGCGCTCCTGCACCACTACCACCAACACATCGCCATCCTGCTCCAGTCGAATATCCTTAAAAAAACCGGTCTTGAACAGGGCACGGATGACCTCAGCCGTATCGCCCGGCTCCAACCGCTCTCCCACCTTCACCGGCAGATAATTGAAGACGGTGCCCGCCGCAATGCGCTGCAGACCCTCGACGCGGATATCGCGCACCACAAAAGCGTCCGCCCCGGCAACGGCGGCCATAGAGAACAGCAGAAATCCGACCAGGGATCTTGTCAGCGCACCCATAAAAGACTCAAAAACCTGATTAGTATCCGTGTGGCACGGCCCACCACCAAAGCCTGTCTCCAGGCCCCAGCGTTCCCGACAACAAAAGAGTTGGAAAAACCGGACGTTATTATTACAGCCGCGCTAGTATAAGGGATCTTCCCTGGTTAGCCTACCGCGCCCATCCCCCTACAGCATTTCAGCCGAGCAGCCGATTGATGTCCACGTAGAACGCCAGCCCCATCAATGCCAACAACAGTAGCATGCCGATCTTCTGCCCCTGCTCAACAAACCGCTCCGACAGGGGACGGCCCTTCACCGCCTCGAGCAGGAAAAACAGCAGATGACCGCCATCGAGCACCGGCACCGGCAGCAGATTGAGCACACCGAGACTGATACTCACCACCGCCAGAAACTTGAGAAAATAGACCAGCCCGTAACTGGCCGACTTGCCAGCCGACTCAGCGATCGAGATCGGCCCGCTCAGGTTCTTCACCGAGACCTCGCCGACCAGCATCTTGCCGAGCATCTTCAGCATCAGCGAGGAGAGATCCCAGCTCTTCTGCAGCGCCTTACCCAGCGCCTCCACCGGTGGATAACTGACCTCCACCTGGAACTCATCCATCAGCCCTTCAGGCACCTGCACGCTGGCGCCAATGCGCCCAATCGGCTTGCCCTCGCTCTCGATCTTCGCAGGTGTCAGCTCGACAAAGAACCGCTCATCGCCCCGCTCGACCTCGACCTGCATCGGCAACGCAGGATGGGCCCGTACATACTTCACCCAGGCGCTCCAGCTGGCCAGCGGCTCGCCATCAACGCTGAGCAGCCGATCCGCCACCTGCAGACCAGACTGTTCAGCCGGCTCACCCGGCAGCAGAGCACCGATCACCGCCGGCAGATGGGGGCGCTTCGGGGCCAGCCCCAGACGCAACAACAGCTGCCCATCCTCTGCCATCTGATGCAGATTTTTGGTCTCAAGCCAGCGCACCCGCTGACGCCCCGACTCATCCTCAGTAGTTACCGCCAAGCGCTGATGCTCGATCGATTGCGCCAGCAACGCGTAGACGACGCTCTCCCAGGTGAGAGTCTCCTCACCGTCCACTGCCAGGATCTGATCATTTACCTCAAAACCGGCCTGCGCCGCCAGCGATTCCGCCTCGACACTCCCCACCAGGGGCTTCAGACCGGTGTCGCCACTGACAAAGATCAGCCAGAAGGCGAGGATCGCAAACAGAAAGTTGAATAGCGGACCGGCCACCACGATGGCACTGCGCACCGCCAACGATTGCCGGTTGAAAGCGCGACCCAGCTCCGCTTCAGGGACCGGCGCCTCACGCTCATCCAGCATCTTGACGTAGCCACCCAGCGGGATTGCCGCCACCACATACTCGGTCCCATCCCGCTTGCCCTGCCAACGCCACAGAGTGCGGCCAAAACCGATCGAGAAGCGCAGCACCTTAACCCCAAGCTTGCGCGCCACCCAGAAGTGGCCAAACTCATGGACCGCGATCAGGATCGCCAGCGCGAGCAGAAAAGAGAGTAGCGTAAACAATAGGGAACCCATCGAAACCTCCGGCAGTCAGGGCGTCAGACCCTTTCCCGCACCACTTGTTCCGCATACTCCCGTGCGCGGTGATCCTGCTCCAGCAGCAGTTCGAGAGTCTCTGCCGGTTCGACGGCAAAGGCATTCAAAGTCTGCTCCACCACCTGTGGGATGCCAAGGAAGTCGAGATTTCCCTCAAGGAAGCGTGCCACCGCCACCTCATTCGCCGCATTCAGCACCGCCGGCGCGGTACCGCCCGCATCGATCGCCTGATAGGCGAGGCGCAGACAAGGGAATCGCTCGGTGTCTGGGGCCTCGAAATCGAGCCGCGCCACCGCGAATAGATCGAGGCTGCCGACCCCCGACTCGATCCGCTCCGGCCAAGCCAGGGCGTGGGCGATAGGGATTCGCATGTCAGGATTACCCAGCTGCGCCAGCACCGAGCCGTCGTTGTACTCCACCATCGAGTGGATCACACTCTGCGGATGCAGCACGACCTCGACCTGCTCTGGTGAGGTGCGGAACAGCCAACAGGCCTCAATCACCTCCAACCCCTTGTTCATCATGGTGGCGGAGTCGACAGATATTTTGCGCCCCATCTCCCAATTAGGGTGGGCGCAGGCCTGCTCCGGGGTGACCGCGCGCAACTCATCCAGGCTGCTGCGGCGAAACGGTCCGCCGGAAGCGGTCAGCAGGATCTTTTTCACGCCGACCCGCGCCAGCCCCCGCTCAAAGTCGGCCGGCATGCACTGGAACACCGCGTTGTGCTCCGAATCGATGGGCAGGATCTCGGCGCCATGCTGGCGCGCCTCCTCCATAAACAGATGCCCGGAGACCACCAGCGCCTCCTTATTGGCCAGCAGCAGCCGTTTGCCGGCGCGCACCGCCGCCAGCGCCGGCAGCAACCCAGCGGCGCCGACGATCGCCGCCATCACATAGTCAGCCTCGGGCATCGAAGCGACCCGCTCCAAGCCGACCACACCAGAGAGCACCTCGGTGTTCAGCGACTCATCCCTCAGCCGCCCGGCCAACGCCTCCGCCGAAGCCTCATCGGCCATTACCGCCACCTGCGGGCGGAACGCCTGGCACTGTTGAAGCATCCCCTCCACATCGTGGTTGGCAGTCAGCGCCACCACACGATAGCGATCCGGGTGGCGCGCCACCACGTCCAGGGTGCTGACTCCGATCGAACCGGTGGAACCCAAAATCGTCAGCCCTTTCATCACACTCTGCCCATCACTATCAGACCCAAAACGAACACCGGAGCTGCCGCGGTCAGGCTGTCGATCCGATCCATCATGCCACCGTGGCCCGGCAGCAGCGTACCACTGTCTTTCATGCTGCGCTGACGCTTCATCAGGCTCTCAAACAGATCGCCGGCTACTGAGAAAATCGTGGTCAGCAGACAGAGCAGCAGCAGTCCGGGATAGTCGGCCAGCGGCGCCTCCAGCCACCAGCCGAGCCAAAGTCCCAGCAGCAGCGCACTAACCAGCGCTCCATAGACCCCCTCTCGACTCTTGCCCGGGCTGACCCGCGGTGCCAGCTTGACCCGCCCCCAGCGCCTGCCGGCAAAGTAGGCACCGCTATCTGCACCCCAGATCAGCACCAGCAGGAACAGCATCAGGCCGGGGCCCCGCTCTGCGGTGTAGTGAAGGTAGACCAACGAAAACCAGGTCGGCACCAGCACCAACAGCCCTTCGGCCGCCTGTAGCGAGCTAAAACCCTCGCGACTCACGCCACCCGGGTAACGCCACAATCGCAGGATATTAAACAACCACCAGAGCACCACCAGACTCAGCAACGGCATGACCCAGCCGTGCTGATCAAACAGCAGCGATACCGCCAGCAGCGCAACAGTGACCAGCAAGATATAGAGGGAGCGGTGCAAACAGAAGCCAAGACCCGAGAGCCGCCCCCACTCATTAGCTCCTAGCGCCAGAGCCAGCCCCAGCAGCATCGCCAGATAGAGGCTTGGGAGCAACAGCACCGCCGCCACCACCAGCGGCACCAGTATCAGAGCAGTCAGCAGGCGCTGTTTGAGCATGTGCTCAGAGATCCTTGGCCGATTGCGTCTCCACCACCTGCTCGCCGGTGCGACCGAAACGACGCTGCCGACGGGAATAGTCGGCAATCGCCGCGTCGAGGGCAGCGGCATCGAACTCAGGCCAGAGCAGATCGGTGAAGTAGAGCTCGGAGTAGGCCGCCTGCCAGAGCAGAAAGTTGCTCACACGGCACTCGCCGCCAGTACGGATGAAGAGGTCGGGATCAGGCAGATCAGGGAAGGCAAGCTGCGCCGCCAGTGCCTGCTCGTCGATAGCATCGACATCGATCTCACCGGCAGCCGCCTGCCAGGCCAGTCGGCGCGCCGCGCGAATGATATCCCAGCGGCCGCCGTAGTTTGCCGCCACCTGTAATATCAGGCCACTGTTCGCCGCAGTCAGCGCCTCCACCTCATGGATGCGTTGCTGCAGTTTTTCCGGAAAGGCCGTGCGGTCGCCGATCACCCGCAGCCTGACACCATTGCGGTGCAGGCGTCGCGCCTCCTTTCTGAGGGCGCGGATGAACAGATCCATGATCAAGCCGACCTCTTTCTTCGGCCGCTGCCAGTTTTCACTGCTGAAGGCGAACAGGGTGAGCACCTCTATGCCCTGCTGCACGCAGTGTTCCACCACCTTGCGCACCGATTCGACACCGGCGGGATGGCCAGCGTAGCGCGGCAAACCCCGCTGCCTTGCCCAGCGACCATTGCCGTCCATAATGATTGCAATGTGCCGGGGGAGCTGGGGGGGCGTCCCGGTGCTGTCGGTCTGGCCTGCTGTGCTCATAAGGAGCTGAAATCCTGTTGCTAATCTCGCCTTGACGATCAGAACTCCATCAGATCTTTCTCTTTTACCGCCAGGACTTCATCGATAGTCTTGACGTGCTGATCGGTCAGTTTCTGGATAATCTCCTGACCACGGCGTTCGTCGTCCTCGGAGATCATCTTCTCTTTCACCAGATCCTTGAGATCGTGGTTGGCGTCGCGGCGGATATTGCGCACCGCCACCCGTGCTCCCTCCGCTTCATTGCGCGCTATACGGATCATGTCCTTGCGGCGTTCTTCGGTAAGCGGCGGCATCGGCACCCGGATTACGGTGCCCGCCGACATCGGATTGAGGCCGAGGTCGGAGGTCATGATCGCCTTTTCCACCGCCTGCACCATGGTCTTCTCCCAGGGGGTCACGGCCAGGGTGCGAGCATCCTCAATGTTGATGTTAGCCACCTGATTGAGTGGCGTCTCGGAACCATAGTAGTCGACCTTGATGTGGTCGAGCAGGCTCGGATGGGCCCGCCCGGTGCGGATCTTGGCCAACTCGTTGCGCAGCGCTTCGACACTCTTGTCCATGCGTGTTGCTGCATCGCTTTTGATATCGTCGATCATCTCACTCTCCGCTCTCAACCAAGGAGCCGATCGCCTCTCCGCGCATCAGACGCATCAGGGCACCATGTTCGTTGACATTCATGATACGCAACGGCATGCCATTGTCACGACAGAGCACGATCGCCGTTGCGTCCATCACTTGCAGATTCTCTGCCAGCGCTCGATCGTAACTGAGCACCGGATAGAATTCAGCATCGGCCACCTTCACCGGATCGGCGGAGTAGACGCCGTTCACCTTGGTCGCCTTGATCATCAGATCGGCCTTGATCTCAATCGCCCTCAGCGAGGCGGCGGAATCAGTAGTGAAGTAGGGATTGCCGGTGCCGGCCGCCAGGATCACCACCTCGCCAGCCGCCAGACAGGCGCGCGCCTGACGAGCGGTGAAGCCCTCGCAGACATCCGGCATCGCCAGCGCCGACATCACCCGCGTCGGCACACCGACGCGCTGCAGTGCATCCGCCATCGCCAGCGAGTTCATCACTGTCGCCAGCATCCCCATGTGGTCACCGGTGACCCGGTCGATGCCGCCCCGGGCCAAACCGGCGCCGCGGAAGATGTTGCCGCCGCCGATCACCATGCCAACCTGCACGCCAGCCTCGCTCAGTTCTTTGACCTCGCCGGCAACCCGCGCGATCACATCCGGATCGATACCGAAGTCGCCGCTGCCCATCAGGGCCTCACCGCTGAGTTTGAGTAGAATCCGCTGGCAGATCAGTTCCGACATGGTTTACCGCATTCCTTGTTTTGTAGGGATTGGAAGACTAGGCCGCCGCCCCTGGTGGGCCCGCGGCCAGATTTCGCATCAGAGTTTGGCCTGGGCCATCACTTCGTCGCGGAAGTTCTCCTGCTTCTTCTCGATGCCCTCGCCCACCTCCAGACGCTGGTACTGGATGATCGAAGCACCTCGACTCTTGAGGAGTTTCTCCACGCTCTGGTCGGGATCCTTGACAAAGGCCTGTCCCAGCAGGGTGTTCTCGGCGAGATACTTGCGCATCCGCCCCTCCACCATCTTCTCGACGATGTTATCGGGCTTACCGCTTTCCTGTGCCTGGGCGGTGACGATCTCACGCTCTTTCGCCAGCATCTCCTGGGGCATGCTGTCGGCATCCAGGCAGACCGGGTTGGTAGCGGCGATGTGCATTGCCAGATCCTTACCTAGCGCCTCGTCGCCACCCTCCAGCTCGACCACCACACCAATGCGCACACCGTGACGGTAGCTCACCAGGCTGCCCTTGCTGCTCTGCAGGCGGGCAAAGCGACGCACGTTCATGTTCTCACCCAGCTTCGACACCAGCGCCTCGCGGGCCTGTTCGACGGTGGTTTCCTCGCCCTCGTGCAGCGACCGCTCCATCAGCGCGGCGACACCCTCAGCACCGCTGCTGAGGGCGCGCTCGGCCACTGCGTCGGCAAATGAGGTGAAGTTCTCGTCCTTGCCGACGAAGTCGGTCTCACAGTTGACCTCAACCATCACCGCGCTGCTGTTGTCATCAGAGAAGCTGATCACGATGACGCCCTCAGCCGCGGTTCGGCCGGCTTTCTTCGCCGCTTTCGCCTGACCGGACTTGCGCATCGCTTCGATCGCGGCCTCAACATCGCCATCCGTCTCAACCAGTGCCTTCTTGCACTCCATCATGCCTGCGCCGGTACGCTCGCGCAGCTCTTTAACCAGAGAGGCTGTAATCGCCATGTTCTGTCCTACCTCTGTAGATTCGTAACTTCAAACGAAAAGCGACCGGATCGCGTCTACCACGCGGATCCGGTCTGAGCAGAATATCGCTGTCGGGGTTTACGCGTTGTCGTCTTTGACCTCGACAAACTCATCCCCAGCGCCAGATGCCGCCACATGGGCCGCGCTGGCGCGCCCCTCCAAGACTGCCGCAGAGGCGCCCTGCACAAACAGTTGGACCGCGCGGATCGCGTCATCGTTGCCGGGAATGACGTAATCGATGTCATCTGGGTCGTTATTGGTATCGACCACGCCGACCACCGGAATACCGAGCTTGCGCGCCTCAGCCACAGCAATGTTCTCGTTGCCCACATCGATGACAAACATCGCATCGGGCAGACCGCCCATATCCTTGATACCGCCGATGCTGCGATCGAGCTTCTCCATCTCACGCTTCAGGCCCAAGCCTTCCTTCTTGTTAAAGCGCTGCTCGACACTGCCGTCCTCGAACATCGCCTCAAGCTCTTTCAGACGTTTGATCGACTGCTTGATGGTCTTAAAATTGGTCAGCATGCCGCCCAACCAACGATGGTTAACGAAGGGCATGCCGCAGCGCTGCGCCTCTTCGCGGACCGCATCACGGGCAGCGCGCTTGGTGCCGACAAACAGAATCTTGCCGCCGTTGGCGGAGAGAGAACCGATGTAGTTCATCGCATCGTTGTAGAGGGGCAGGGTCTTCTCAAGATTCACGATGTGAATCTTATTGCGATGACCGAAGATGTAAGGACTCATCTTCGGGTTCCAGTAGCGGGTCTGATGACCAAAGTGCACACCAGCCTCAAGCATCTGGCGCATAGATACAGAGCTCATATAAATCTCCTGATTGTATCGGGTTAGGCCTCCATACACCCCATGCCCCGACCCTGCAGCAATGCTGCTGAGCACCCCGGTACATGTGTCGATGTATGTGCGGATTTGGTGGACCGCGGCACGATCTGCGCCTGCCACCACAATAATGCGAACCGTTTGCGATTCGGCGGGGCGTTTTATACCATACCCGCCGGACTGCGACAAACCCTCCCGCCGCTTCATGTGGCTGTATCCCCCGGACCACCAACCAAATTCAAGCCCATGAGCGTCACCATCAAAACCGCCCAGGAAATCGAAAAAATGCGCGTTGCGGGCCATCTTGCCGCCGAGGTCCTGGAGATGATCGAGCCGTACGTGAAACCGGGCATCACCACCGCAGAGCTCGACCAGATCTGCCACGACTACATCGTCCATCAGCAGCAGGCGATCCCGGCACCGCTCAACTACCGGGGCTTCCCCAAATCGATCTGCAGCTCAGTCAACCAGGTAGTCTGCCACGGCATACCCAACGAGAAACGGCTGAAGAAGGGCGACCTGATCAATCTCGACATTACCGTGATCAAGGATGGCTACCACGGCGACACCAGCCAGATGTTCCTGGTCGGTGGAGGTAGTGTGTTGGCGAAACGATTGATGGATATCACCCAGCAGGCGCTGTGGATCGGCATCCAGCAGGCCAAGCCCGGCGCCCAGCTGGGCGACATCGGCCATGCGATCCAGGATTTTGTCGAACAGCACAACTACTCGGTGGTACGCGAATATTGCGGCCACGGCATCGGCAAGGAGTTTCACGAAGACCCGCAGGTGCTGCACTACGGCAGCCCCGGCACCGGCCTGGTGCTGCAACCCGGCATGTGCTTCACCATCGAACCGATGGTCAACTCAGGCAAACGCCATGTGAAGCTGCGCCCGGACGGCTGGACCGTAGTGACCCGCGACCGCAGCCTCTCAGCCCAATTCGAACACACCCTGCTGATCACACCCGAAGGCTGCGAGGTACTCACCCTGCGCCAGAACGAGACCCAATTCGCCAGCGGTCACTGACATCCATGCCCAAGATTGAATTTGACTTTCAGCCACTGGATCAAGCGTTGCAGGCCGACACCTTTCCGTTCGCCAAATTCCAGACCACCCTGAAGCAGGGTACGGCGCTGATTCAGGAAAAATATCATAAGGGTGTGGCGATCGATCAGCTGGTCCGCGCCCGCGCCCGACTGATCGATGAGTTGCTGGTCCGTGCCTGGCGCCACCATTTCAGCGACGCCAGTGGAGTCGTGCTGGTGGCAGTGGGGGGTTATGGCCGGGGCGAACTCCACCCCGCCTCCGATATCGATCTGATGCTACTGCTCGAGAACGAGGCCGCATTCGAACAACAGCGGGAGCCGCTGGAGGCGTTTCTCACCGCCCTCTGGGACATCGGTCTGGAGGTAGGTCAGAGCGTGCGCACCATCACCGACTGCGTGCGCGAGGCGGAGCAGGACATCACCGTCGCCACCAACATCATGGAGTCGCGGCTGCTAACCGGCCCTCTGGCGCTGTTTGAATCGATGCGCGAGGCCACCGGTCCCGACCGGATCTGGAACAGCCGCGAGTTCTTCGAGGCAAAGTGGAAGGAGCAGCAGGCGCGCCACGCCAAATATGAAGACAGTGTCAGCAACCTGGAACCCAACATAAAAGAGGGACCAGGCGGCCTACGCGATATCCAGATGATCGGCTGGGTGGTGAAACGCCACTTCCGCGCCGAGACCCTGCAGGATCTCGTGCTGCACGAATTTCTCACCCTGGATGAGTACAACACTCTGATCGAGGGCCAGAACTTCCTCTGGCGGGTGCGCTTCGCCCTGCACACCCTCACCGGACGCGCCGGGGACCGTCTGCTGTTCGAGCATCAGCGCGCGCTAGCCGCTGAGTTCGGCTATGACGACGACTCGGCCAACCTGGCGGTAGAGCAATTTATGCAGCTCTACTACCGCACCGTGATGGAGCTAAGCCGCCTTAACGAGATGCTGCTGCAGCTGTTTCAGGAGGCGATCCTGCTGAAAAATCGGCTGGACGAGCCGGTGCAGCTGAACCGCCGCTTCCAGCAACGCAACGGCTTCCTCGAGGCAAGCAGCCCCGAAATCTTCAAGCACACCCCGATCGCCCTGCTGGAGCTGTTTCTGACCCTGCAGCAGCATGCCGAGCTGAAAGGGGTGCGCGCCCGCACCATCCGCCTAATCCGTGACCACTGCCACCTGATCGACGACGCATTCCGTCAGGATATCCAGGCCACCAGCCTGTTTATGGAGATCCTGCGCCAGCCCGAAGGCATCACCGAACAGCTCAGACGCATGAACCGCTACGGCGTGCTCGCCGCCTACATCCCGGCGTTTGCCAATATTGTTGGGCGCATGCAGTACGACCTGTTCCACGTCTACACGGTGGACGAACACACCTTGATGGTGATCCGCAATCTGCGGCGCCTGGCGGTACCCAGCCACAACCATGAATACCCGCTCTGCAGCCAATTACAGCAGAATCTGCCCAAGCAGGAGCTGATCTATCTCGCCGCACTGTTCCACGACATCGCCAAGGGACGCGGCGGCAACCACTCGGAGCTGGGGCAGGAGGACGCCCTGGAATTCTGTCGCCGCCACCACCTCAGCGAGTACGATAGCCGCCTGGTGGCCTGGCTGGTACGCCGCCACCTGCTGATGTCGATGACTGCGCAGCGCAAGGACATCAGCGACCCCGAGGTAATCCAGGCTTTCGCCGAGCAAGTGGTAGAATTGAACCGGCTCGACTACCTCTACCTACTCACCGTTGCCGACAGCCAGGCAACCAATCCAAAACGCTGGAACTCCTGGAAAGAGGCCCTACTGCGCGATCTCTACACATCAACCCGACAGCTGTTGCAGCGCGGCCTCGGCAACCCGCTGGCGCAGGAGGAGCTGATCAGTGAAAAGCAGGCGGAGGCGCGCCAGGGACTGATAGCACAAGGCTACTCTCAGGAGCGCCTGGAGCAGCTCTGGCAGAGCTACAACCCCGAATATTTCCTGACCCATTCGGTAAACGCCATCTGCAGCCAGAGCCGCCTGATCCTCGACACCCCGAAGAGCGAACTGCCACTGATCGCGATCCGCCAGACCGAACATCGCGGCGGCACCGAGGTGATCTACTACGGCATCGAACGGGACAACCTGTTTGCCCTCAGCACCACCCTGCTCGACCAGATCGGCCTCTCTATCGTCAACGCACGCATCATGAGCACCAGTCAGGGCTACTCACTCAACTCCTTCCTGGTCCTGGAAGAGGATGGCTCATCGGTCACACCAGGTGAGCGCACCAATGAGATCCTCGACAGCATGCGCCTCGGCATGAGCCAGACGGAGGTCGACTGTTTCCGAGTGCAACGCCGCATCCCGCGCCAGCACAAGAGCTTCGACACCCCAACCCGGATCTTCTTCTCCCAGGATCTGACCCACCACCGCACCACCATGCGGCTGGTCACCCTCGACCGACCTGGCCTGCTCTCCGAAGTCGGGCAGACCTTTCTCGCCTGCGGCATCAGCCTGCAGCACGCCAAGATCTCCACCATCGGAGCTCAGGTGGAGGATATCTTCTTCATCACCGACCGCGACAAACAACCCCTGCAAGAAGAGCAACAGCTGGAGTGCCTGCGGCGCTCTATCACCGAGCGACTGCCAAAGACACCCGAGGAGTGAGCCGACCTCAGGGCTTGATCGCCTTAATGCTGGCCGAAACAACATACTCCTCCACGCCGCGGCCTGGCGCCCAATCCTTGATGAACGCCCGCGAGCTATCCTTCGGCTCGATGCGGATCTCGACCAAGCCGGCATCAGTCATGAACCACTGCAGATCATCGATCAGCGAAGCACCGGCCATGCACTTGGAGCTGTCACAATCTGAAGCAGAACCCGACCTCCATTCCCGCCCCCTTTCAACGCGAATTTATTTCCTGTGACCCTTGTCACGGTCGCCATTCCGAGCAAGGTTTAGGATTTCTTCAACAAAGAGAGCTGAGTAGCACTGCCATAGCAGCACGGCAACTGCTACTGAAAAGCCTATTTGCTAGCCCCTCCTCTGAGCAGCACTTATAGCCCCCGAAAGGGGGTTTCTTTTACCCGCACGCACAGTCGCGCCCCGCCTGCAGCGACCGTCTCCTACCCGATCACTCACGTCGCACGCTTCTCTTCGCCGCCTTCTTCAACTTCACAACGCGCACGATCTCCCAGATCATGCCACCCACCGACCCCCAAAATCCGCCCAGGATAACGAACATGAAGAGGGGACGGGTAGCGAGAGATTTCAGCAACAGACTACCGGTGGCATCTACCATAAAAGAGACAAGCCAGGCTATCAGCAACGCCCCGAGCAGGCCGGCGATCAGTGCATGCAGCATGCCTGCCTCCCGGCTGCTCGTGGCGCAGAGGAACCCGGCCAGGATCCACAGCGCCGAGGCGGTGAGCAGTTGCGGGCCAGTCGCCTGAGTGGCGCCAGCCAGCAGAGCCAGGCCGATCATCACTGCAGTCAGCACGAGGACAAGCAGCATTCCCAGCAGAATAGCTTGATAGCGCATTTCAAGAGTTCCTGTTTAGAAGAGAAGGTTATGAGGCAGAGAGCGGAGTCTCGACAAACTCCAGCGCGTTGCCATCGGGGTCGCGGCAAAAGAGTGCACGCCGTCCGGAGCGGCTCAGAGTATAGGCGACACCGGCCGGCTCCAGCCGTGCCTTGAGTCTGTCGAGATCAGCGACCTGCAGCGCCAAATGGCGATCCCGCCCCCCATGAGCGGGACGCCCCGCGACCGGATCAGGATTGGGCAACTCCAGCAGATGGATCTGCTGCTCGCCCAGGGCCAGCCAGGCCCCTGGAAAGCCCAGATCAGGACGAGCCTTGATCGACTCCAGCCCCAGCAGACCGGAGTAGAAGCTGAGTGCGGTGTCGGTATCTGCCACGATCAAGCTGACATGATGGATGCCATTGATCAGATCACTCATGGATGGTTACTCTCCAACAGTTGCAGAATCGGCCGGGCCCGACGCCAGAGACGACGCATGGCGCCAGAGGTGATCCGATAGCCACGACCAGTGCAGGGATAGATGGTGAGCTGCCTGAACCCACCCTGTCGCAGCAAACTCGCCACTTCTGCCTCCAACTGCTCAAGCGCCTCGATCCAGAGGTAGGGGTCGGCATTCAACACCGGGGAAAGCAGAGCAGACCAAGTACGCAGGGTTGCTCCATCGCTGGCGATAAATCCATCCCGCTCATCGGCATGCAGATCGACAGCCGCCAGCCGCGCCAGTCCGAGTGCGGTCGGATCATCCGAGCAGACAGCTGCAAAGCGCGGCTTCGGCGACCGCGGCAGGCGCCCGCCCCCCGACAGCCAAAGTCCGTTGATCGCGACCCGCCCGGCTAGCTCGCGCTGACGGTTGGGCTCCGCATTGAACAGCAGCATCTGCATCTCATTCAGCAGCCTGTGCCAGTGGCGCGCATCGCCACCCTGGGGCAGAAACATCTCGATATTGCGCCCCACCACCGACTCCAGCGGCCGGGTCTGCAGATCGGGAGCCTCAGCAAGGCGGAGATACCAGCGATCGGGGTGGGGGGCGATCAGCTCAAGGCCATCGTCGGCAAAGTGCCGATTGAAGAGCGCCAGCAGCGTCTCGGACTCCTGCTGCTCAATCTGCAACAGCTGATTGTCGAACAGCAGCAGCCGGTCGCGATCGGGACGCAGATGCACCGGGTCGGCGCGCACCCAGAAGCTATCCCCCGGAGCCATGCCATCACCCAGCAGATCCACCGCACCACGGGGCAGATCATGCCCGGTTTCCGCTTCAATACCGAACAGGCCGAACAGGGTTGATGGAAAATCACTGCCCTCCACCGGCACCTGGTCAGCTCGGGCCAGCAGGCGTTCGATCAGTGGGATTGCCGGCAGCCGGCCGGAAGCGGCCAGATTCGGCATCGGTCCCAACAGACCGGGGATCAGCAGATGGAGTTCGGCGTTGGATTTCGCCATAGAGATAAAACGGGCAGGAGCGCTGCTGGCGGCGCGAACAGACTGGCTCAGCCTTCGCACCTCAAGCGGCGCTCCTGCGGGTTTTGATTAGTCAGCCATATTGTCGAGGATCGCGCGCTTCACCGCTTCCAGCTCCGCGTCGATGGTCATCACCGGCGAGGTCGACTGCTTGATGGCGGTGTCAGGATCCTTCAGGCCGTTGCCAGTGAGGGTGCAAACGACCTTGCTGCCCTCGGGGATTTTGCCCGACTTGATGTCGCGCAGCGCACCGGCCAGGGAGGTGGCGGAGGCGGGCTCGCAGAACACGCCATCAGTCTGCGCCAGCAGCTTCTGCGCCGCCAGGATCTCCTCATCGGTACATTCATCGAACCAGCCGCCCGACTCTTTCTGCACCGTCCACGCCTTATCCCAGGACTGGGGGTTACCAATGCGGATCGCTGTGGCGATGGTATCCGGATCCTTCACCGGACCGCCGCGCATGAAGGGCGCGGAACCAGCCGCCTGATAACCCACCATGGTCGGCTTGTTGTTAACGTTACCGTGCTCGAAATACTCCGTGTAGCCCATCCAGTGGGCGGTGATGTTACCCGCGTTACCCACCGGCAGGCAGTGGTAGTCGGGGGCGCACTCCAGCTCTTCGATGATCTCGAAGGCGGCGGTCTTCTGCCCTTGCAGGCGGAACGGGTTGATCGAGTTGACGATGGTCACTGGGGCGTGCTCGGCGATATCTTTCACCAGTTGCATACCGTCGTCGAAGTTGCCGCGGATCTGCAGGGTGACGGCGCCATACATCATCGCCTGGGCCAGCTTGCCCATCGCGATCTTACCCTCGGGGATCAGCACAAAGGCGGTGATGCCGGCCCGTGCCGCATAGGCTGCCGCCGATGCCGAGGTGTTGCCGGTGGAGGCACAGATGATCGCGGTAGAGCCCTCCTCCACCGCCTTGGTCACCGCCATGGTCATGCCGCGATCCTTGAACGAGCCGGTGGGGTTGAGCCCCTCATACTTGACGTAGATATCCACATCCTTGCCGAGCGTGCGGGGGATGTTGTTGAGACGGATCAGCGGGGTGTTACCCTCACCGAGGGAGATGACGCGGGTGTCGTCGTGCACTGGCAGGCGATCGCGGTACTTGTCGATCAGGCCGGTATAACGGGATCTGAATGGCATGATGGCTCCTAAAATACTTTTAAATATCGTTTGGCCAGACCACTGCAGCTGATCTGGCGCTTCAATTCGCTCAGGCGTCGAGCTGCTCAACACGGATCCGCATCACCTGGCCGCTGACGCTATCGAGGGCCTCGATCTGCGCGATCGCCTGGTTCATCTGCCCCTCCACCACCCGGTGGCTGAGCATCACCAGCGGCACCAGGCTCTCGCCCTCCGCCGGCTCCTTCTGCTGGATCGCCTCGATGCTGATTCCCGCATCGCCGAGGATGCCAGCGATGCTCGCCACCACACCGGGTTTGTCCTCCACCTGGATGCGCAGATAGTAGGCGGTCTCGACCTGTTCCATCGGCAGGATCGGCAGGTCGGCCAGCTCGCCGGGCTGGAACGCCAGGTGCGGCACCCGGTTCTCCGGATCGGTGGTGAGGGCGCGTACGATGTCGACGATATCAGCCACCACCGCCGAGGCGGTGGGTTCTGCACCAGCGCCGGCACCATAGTAGAGCGTCGGACCCACCGCGTCGCCCTGCACCAGCACTGCGTTCATCACCCCATCAACATTGGCGATCAGGCGTCGCTCCGGAATCAGGGTCGGGTGTACGCGCAGTTCCACACCTTTGTCGGTCTTGCGGGCTATGCCCAAATGCTTGATGCGGTAGCCAAACTGGTTGGCGTACTCCACATCCTGGCGCTCAATTCGGGTGATGCCCTCGGTGTAAGTCTTGTCGAACTGGAGCGGGATGCCGAAGGCAATCGAGCCGAGAATCGCCAGCTTGTGCGCCGCGTCTATCCCCTCCACGTCGAAGGTGGGGTCGGCCTCAGCGTAGCCCAGCGCCTGGGCCTCCTTCAGCACATCATCGAAGTCGCGCCCCTTGTCGCGCATCTCGGTGAGGATGAAGTTGCCGGTGCCGTTGATGATACCGGCGAGCCACTCGATCCGGTTTGCCGCCAACCCCTCGCGCACCGCCTTGATGATCGGGATGCCGCCGGCCACCGCCGCCTCGAAGGCCACGGTGACGCCCTTGCGCTGCGCCGCCTCGAAGATCTCATTGCCGTGCATGGCGATCAGCGCCTTGTTGGCGGTAACCACGTGTTTGCCGTTCTCAATCGCCTTCAGCACCAGCTCTTTGGCCGGGGAGTAGCCGCCGATCAGCTCGACGATGATCTGCACCTCCGGGTTGTCGACCACCGCAAAGGCATCGTCGCAGACCTCGACCTGATCCAGCCCCAGCAAGCTGTCGGCATCATAGGCCTTGGCAGCAGCGTGGGTGATGCGAATGCCACGTCCGGCACGGCGCGCAATCTCTGCCGCGTTGCGGGTCAGTACATTCAGGGTACCGCCGCCGACGGTGCCCAACCCCAACAGACCTACTTTGACCGGATTCAAGCTTACTCTCCTTCAATTTCAATTCGACCCTGAGCGGACTCAGGATTTGATCAGACCGTCGCGACGAAACATGTCACGGATGCCGCGCACTGCCTGGCGGGTGCGGTGTTCATTCTCTATCAGGCCGAAGCGCACATGGTCGTCGCCGTGACTGCCGAAACCGACCCCCGGCGAGACCGCCACCCTGGCCTCCTGAAGCAGTTTCTTGGAGAACTCCAGCGAGCCCATCTCTTTATAAGGTTCAGGGATCGGCGCCCAAACGAACATGGTCGCCTTGGGTTTTTCCACCTGCCAGCCGATGTGGCAGAGCCCCTCGCAGAGCACATCACGACGACGCTGGTACATGTCGCGGATCTCTTCCACACACTCCTGCGGCCCCTCGAGTGCAGCGATAGCCGCCACCTGGATCGGTGTAAAAGTGCCGTAGTCGAGGTAGGACTTGATCCGCGACAGGGCTCCCACCAGGGTCTTGTTGCCGCACATGAAACCGACTCGCCAACCCGGCATATTGTAGCTCTTCGACAGAGAGTAGGACTCGACCGCGATATCCTCGGCACCAGGGATCTGTAGGATCGAGGGGGCCTTGTAGCCGTCGAAGACGATGTCGGCGTAGGCCAGATCGTGTATCACCCAGATATTGTGCTGCTTGGCGATCGCCACCACCTTCTCGAAGAAGTCGAGCTCGACACAGTGGGTCGTGGGATTACCGGGGAAGTTGAGCACCAGCATCTTCGGCCGCGGCCAGGAGTCCTCGATCGCCTTCTGCAGCTCCTCGAAGAAGTCCACATCGGAGCGCATCGGCACATGGCGCACATCGGCACCGGCGATGATGAAGCCGTAGGGGTGGATCGGGTAAGCCGGGTTGGGCACCAGCACCGAGTCGCCCGGGCCCACGCAGGCCAGCGCCAGATGGGCCAGCCCCTCTTTGGAACCGATGGTGGCGATCACCTGGGTCTCGGGGTCGAGGTCCACATCGTAGCGGTTCTTGTACCAGCGGCTCATCGCCCGGCGCAGTCGCGGGATGCCCTTCGACATGGAGTAGCGGTGGGTGTCGTTGCGGTTCGCCACCTCGGTCAGCTTGTCGACGATATGCTGTGGCGTCGGCTGATCCGGGTTGCCCATGCCAAAGTCGATGATGTCTTCGCCCCGCGCCCGCGCCGCTGCCTTGAGTTCGTTGACAATAGCGAACACATAGGGCGGCAAGCGCTTGATTCTTGGGAACTCTTCCATCTCGGACGTGGACACGGGGACCTCTGCTCTCTTAATAGGTGACAAGGGCGGGTAAATTAACTGAGCGGCAGGGAAAGATCAATTTTGCTAGGGCATTAGCAGAGCAGCATGGGACCGGGGCCAATATAGAGGCGAGGCGCGCCCAGCGAACGGGATATCGATTTCTCTACACCACATCTGCAACACATGAGAAGCGCGATGCCCTGATATATAAGGTGGGATGACCCAAGTTTTGAGAACAAGTAAAGCTGAGGGGCACGCAATCAACACTACCGTCGGGATTCTTTGCACCTTTCAGTAAGAACAGAAAAAATGAAGATAACTCGTTGATAGGACAAGAATTCCTTTCAACACGCGACAATTCCTGACGTTTTCTGTTGAATTTATGACCAATATCGGAGCGATGCCAGCAACAAATACGTCGAAATTCTTTACACATCAGCCAATTCGCCAATATCCAGCCAACACGCTATCTGAAAAACGACATAAGTAGTGTCGCATCGCAGTCTGGCTGTTCTAGTGAGGCCTTTTCTCACGCAATGACTAGAAACGCGATGTGGTTCCTTTGGTTCTGACAACACTTATGTCGCGTGAAAGTATTTCATAATACAGGCACAAAGTGTGCTCCTCATTCATGCGGCAGTTTTACATATCAACGATGACAACAATCCGCACCTTAGCTCAGATACGCATAGCAATGGCAGCCCTACTTTGAAGGAGAGTAATCGACATGAAATCTTATCTTCATTCTGTTGCTTAAGCAGTTTTGCTAATCGCACCACTGCACGCGCATTCAACCTTACTTGACATCCCAGTCAACTTTTAAGCACCAAAACAAAGCATATAGGGTCCTGATATCGGCAAGGCCAACTTCCGCTTTCATGGCAACTTATAACTTGGAATATTAGATGTGATTAACTACGACATCGGCGCAAGCACTGGCACCGTATCGGCTAACTTCAATGGGAATTTTTCTGTAGACTAACCAATATATCCTCCTCGCTCCGGAGCCATTCCTATCAACTTTATTTTTTCCGGCCGGCCCTGGGGAGGTAGCCTCTCTTCCGAGCCAAGTGCTTGGGCAAAAGTTGAAGTAATTGGTATTGATATCCTTAACAAGAATTATAGTCTCAATTATTCTAAGTCATTCACTCCACAAATCGGTCAGACAATTAAGGGGAATGCCTCTGCCGTTGGGCCTGGAGCCGGCATCAACATCGGAATTGCTGCAGTCGGAGCCAGAATTGACATCGATCGAACGGACAAATTCACCGCCCTAAGTATAGATGGTTTTCTTGCATACAGCCGCCGGTATAGCAAGACGACCAGCTACACCCCCTTTTCCTTAAATAACTCGGGGTCAGATAGCTTATACCTCAGCTTTACCAGTGGAATCTGGGATTTCTGGCTCACGGATATGACATTATTGAACAACTTTAGAACCTCAGCGTGACTGGGATCTGGTGGTGCATGATGAGTCGCACAAGCTCTCTGAGAATGAGGCAGGGGCCGAGACCAAGGCGCTGAGAAAGACGCGCACCCTCACCGGCCACCCCCAAGGAGAGTACGCCTATGCGGTAGGCATGGAGGCTAATCTGCTGGCAGAGATTAAGGCGCTTGACAGTCAGATCATCTGACTTCAGCAAGTCTGACGATGAGCGATTTTGGCATCAAATCCCCGCGCTTGAGGAGAAGCTGGAGAAGAAGAAAAAGCTATGGGAGGAGCGGCGGCAGAAGCACCTGGAGAATCGCCGCGCCTTGTGGGAACGCAAAGGCACGCGCCGACTTGATCTCTCCGCCACGCCTTTTGCTTATGTAAAGTCGGTCGATCTGGCTGAGGGCTTTCTATTTGAGTATGGGCCGGAGCCTGAGTCGCGGGCCTACAACACCCCCAGCGCCCGTGAGAGATTCTTCATCGAGCACTTCGGCTACCGGATGCGTACCGGCAAGCTGACCCAGCCCGATGCGCAGGTAAACGGCGCACTGATGGAGCGCCAGTTCAATGCCTGGCTGAAAGAGCGTGGAGTCCTGCGCGGCCGTCGCCTGGAGGTCGATAAGGACTACTACCGCGAGTTCATCGGCGTCGATGATATGGTCGGCAACAAGATCGATGAGGGGTGGGAGTGGCTGCGCAAGCGCGCTTGGGACAAGGACGATCCCCTGCATGAAGGCTATTCAGTCATGCTGGAGGAGCTGAATAGGCGGTTCGACTACCATGCCAGGATTCAGTTGTTGGAGGCGATCAAAGCCCCGCATGTGGTGGAGCGTGCGAAGAAGCATATCGCGCTCGGCCGTAAGGTGGTGCTGTTCCACTCCAGGATCAAGGGCGGTACGGTTCATCCGTTCCATATCTTCCATGAGCGTACCGGCAGACCACCGTCTGATCTGCTTGGAACAATGGACACCGATCAGCTCAATCAGTGGATGGCAAGTGCTGATGCCTACAACCGGGCGTTGGCCGACTTCCGTGCAACGCGGGCCGATTTGATCAATCTGGAGATCAACCAGTGTCGGCCGCTTGATCTATTCGCTGATGCGTTCGGTGATGCCCTGACCTTCTACAACGGTACTATCAAGAAGTGCGACAAGGTGGCAAACCCCAATGCCTTCAATGATGACGATGGCAGTGTGTCGATCATCGCGGTGCAGGATGAGGGCGGCAAGGAGGGCATCAGTCTGCACGACACAACCGGCAAGAGCCAGCGGGTTCTGATGAACCTTGGGTTGCCGCTCAAGCCAACGCAGGCCATCCAGATCGAGGGGCGCATCTACCGGGTTGGGCAGATGTCCGATGCTATCTTCGAGTACATCAGTACCGGCACCTCCTTCGAGCGTTGGACCTTTGCCAGTAAAATATCCCAGCGCAGCGGTACCGCCGAGAACCTGGCGCTGGGCGAAGAGGCGCGAGCGCTGAGTGAGGCGTTTGTCGATGCCTACGAGAACGCCAACTCAGACGCCCCAAGCTTGCAGCAGGGCAAGGGTGGTAAAGAGCGCGACAGGGCTGGCATGGAAGCGATTACCCCGTTTGAAAAGGCCAAGACTCACTACTTTGGGGTGCAGAAGAACAACAAGCGCCGCTCCCGGCGTGAAGGCGTTGATTACTTTTCTACTCCTGAACCGGTCAGCTTCAAGATGGTGGAGTGGGCCAACATGCGCAGCAATGAGAGCACCCTGGAACCGAGTGCCGGGCATGGCGCGATTGCCCGCTACTTCCCTGAAGATGTCTCCAGTACCTTTGTCGAACCATCCAGTGAACTGCTTTCGCGCCTGGCATTGCGCGCGCCGGGCCGTCACCGGCAAGAGACGTTCGAGGATCTGAGTGAGGCCGCCAACAAATTCCATGCGATCGTGATGAATCCGCCATATGGGTCTGGTGGCGCGACAGCTATGGCGCACCTTGGCAAGGCAATGCACCATCTGAGAAATGGCGGCCGTATTGTGGCGCTGCTGCCGGAAGGGCCAGCCGCAAACAAGAAGCTGGAGAACCTGGTCTATGGCAAAGATGGCGAGCGGGAGCGGCTGGAAAAGCGCATTGAGTCCAAAGGCGGGAAGGGTGTTGCCGAGGAGAAAAGGCGTCTGCACCAGCTCGATAACTTCTATGTGATGGCCGATGTGGGGCTGCCGCCGGTAACCTTCGAGCGCGCCGGCACCAATGTAAAGACCCATGTAGTGATCATTGACCGCTATGACGACGCCAGCCTGGTTCCCTATCAGCGCGGACGTATCGACCTGGAGGCCGATAACGTCAATGAGCTATTCGACAAGATCGAGGGCATGGCGGCCCCAGAGCGGGCCGATATACCGATGCCGCCGGCGGAGGTGTTGGCAGCCAACGAACTGAAGGTCGAGCAGCAGGGTGACGAGTGGATTCTGACCGGCAAGACCTTCGAGATGAAGGATGCCATCAAGCCGATCATCAAGAAGCACTCCGGCGAGTGGGATCAATACGGCAAGCGGTGGCGGGCGCTCAGTGACCCATCTGAGGACATCGCCAACCTGCTGCAGGGCAAGCCGATGGAGGGTGTCGCCCTGCCTAGTGATAAATCAGCTGCGGCAGATGGTAGCGCGGGCACGGCATTCGAGTTGCAGCAGACTCGGCATGCCAAGAAGGATATTGATCTGTTCGTTGCCAGCATGTCGGCGCGGGTGTCGCGTGACGAGTACATTCGGCTGAAGGGTATCGCCAAGCGGCATGGTGGCTACTTCTCCTCCTACAAGAAGAATGGCGCTATCCCAGGCTTTCAGTTCGAGAGCGAGGCAAGCCGGCAGGCATTCATCGATGCGGCGGTGGGTGGCGAGACCAAGTTTAGCCGTGGCGGCGGTAACTGGCAGGAGGTGGTTAGCAGCTTCCGCAGGCTGGCCGATCAGCATGATGCTAACCTTCTCAATCAGTCATTGGTTGATTATGGGCTTGGAAAGGAGTAGAGCAATGCCTACGAAGCGATTGAGATGCCTGACACCCTTTCTGGATTCAGGCAAGCGATTCAAGCAGGATTTTCTACACGAGTCGTTGCGATCGTCCCAACAGAGGAGCGATTCGACCAGTTCGAGGGCGTGCGCGCCAAAGGAAACGATGGGGTCATCTACGTCAGCCTCACAGGAGACAGATCATTCCCAGCAGTCGCAGGGCACGAACTCCTCCACGACCTGAAACGACGCCGACCTGCGCTCTATCGGTGGTTTCTTGAAAAGGCAATAGATCACTACGATCGCTTCCTTGAATATGACGCCAAAATGCAATCCCTCCTGGAGGAGGGGCGGGCACCATTTGCCATCGAGCAGGTCGAGGAAGAGCTGCTGGCGGATTTTGTCGGTGATGCCTTGGCAGATCCTGGCTTTCTGCAGGGTTTGGCAGATGATAATCCATCCAAATTCAAGCAGCTGCTCAACGCCGTTGTGCGCTGGCTTGGCAATGTCAAAGGCAAGCTCAAAGGGCTTGGCTCAGAAAAGTATTTCAATGACATCGATGGGCTGAGAAAGCATCTCAGGGCGGCATTGAATGCCTACGCAGGCGGCAAAGAGATTCCAGAAGCCGTAGCCCCGCACCACTACCGGTCAGAAGACGAAGCCAAGTTTAAGCATAAGGAGCCGCAACCAAAGGCGCTGCCAGATGAAAAGCCGCAGTTCTCCAAGCACGCCATCCTGGGTGATAATGAAAAGCCCAAGGGTATGTCGGTCAAGGAGGTTGAGCGTGCGATCGAAGATTTTAAAAGACGGTTTCCTGGAGCTGCCAGACTTCATTTCGTCGTTAGAGATACCCAGGAGTCGGCTTTCGAGGCCAAAGACACGCCCAAGGAGCGAGTCAAAGGCGCCTACTACGGTAAATCCGGATGGGTACTTCTCATCGCAGGCAACCTGTCTAACCGTAGTGAGGTCGAGCGCGTCCTGGCGCATGAGGTTCTGGTGCATCATGGACTCAATCTTTTTACCCCTGCGGGCAAGCGCAAAGTCCTGCAGGCGGTGGCTGTCTCGGAGGAGCAGCTAAAGCCTTACTTCGATGCAGTGCGGCGTGATGGGTACAGCGAGCAGGACGAGTTCGCCCTTGCCGAGGAGGTGCTTGCCTACATCGGTGAAGATACCCGGGTAAGCGAAGAGAGCATTCAGGCCGGATTTGACCGCTTTGCGATGCGAGTGGTCGCCGTCCTGAGACGGCTGGGCTTCCTGCGTGGCCGCATCATCAAGTCTGAGGCGCGCCAGATCGTGCGCGATATGGCCGAGGGCGTGCGACGCGGGGCCATGCAACAGACCTTCCCCAGCTCGGACCACGCGCAATTCTCAAAGCAGGCCGATCCTGCGATTGATCTCGATGAACTGGAAAAGCTCGGTCTCGCGCCCAAGCAGCGCAAGCGCCTGGTGCAGAAGATCGGCTCACTGATCAACAAGGATTTCCGCGCGCTCGGTCGTGAGTGGGGTTCTCGTGCGCATGAAGGGCTGTTCGATGGCCTGATTGGCATTGACCGGGCCGAGAAAGCAGTGGGTGTCACAGACTCCGTGCAGCGCGGCTATGTGGGGGCGCGCCTGGCGACCGGCGTGGCGGACACCATGCACGCGATTCTCCACTACGGTGCACCTGAGTGGCGCGACGGCATCGTTCAGCGGCGTGACGGCACCCGTGGCCTCCTCGAGGTGTTGAGCGATCTTGGTGGTGACCTGAATGACTGGCTGGCCTGGATGGCTGGGCATCGCGGCGAAGAGCTGATGTCGCAGGGGCGAGAGAACAACCTGACGCAGCAGGACATCCGCGCCCTGAAGGCGCGCGGCACGGGCAAGGAGGTCCAATTCCAGAAGGCACGCAAGGAGTACATGGCGATCAACCATGCCATGCTGGACCTGGCCGAGCAGGCCGGAGAGATCGACAGCGCCTCTCGCAAGGAGTGGGAGAGTGACTGGTATGTACCTTTCTATCGGGCGTCAGATGTTGATGGCGACTCTGTGCTGATGGGGCCGCGCACCAAGCGAGGGCTGTCCCACCAAACTAGCGGCATCAAGGCGCTGAAGGACGGCGCAGTGCCGACCAATGACCTGCTTGAGAATATCCTGACAAACTGGATCAAGCTGACAGATAGCGCCATGAAGAACATGGCGCTGCTCAAGACGGTGGACAACCTGAAGGGTAGTGATTACATCACTGATGAATCACTGAAGTATCATCAAGCCATTGTGCCGCGCAGTGAGATAACCAAACGCATCAAGCAGGACCGCGCCTACCTGGAGATGGTGGCTGACCACATTGGACTGCCGGATGCCGGCGAACTGGAGGTGCTTCACGAGCTGGAGAAGCTGGATTCGACTGGCTTTGAAAAGCTGTGGGCCATTGTAGCGCCGACCGATCCTGATGTGATCCGGGTAATGCGTAACGGCAAGGCGGAATACTACCGGGTGAACGACCAGTCCCTGCAAGGAGATTGAGCGTGTTATCGAAGGCTTCAAGAAACGATTCCCAGGGACGGCGAGACTTGGCTTCATCGTTAGAGATACGCAAGAGTCAGCCTTTGGGCCAGATGGCGGAACAAAAGAGCGAGTCAAGGGTGCCTATTACGGAAAGTCAGGGAGGGTACTTGTCATCGCGGGCAACCTGTCTAACCGTAGTGAGGTCGAGCGGCTCTTGGCGCATGAAGTTCTGGTCCATCATGGACTCAACCTATTTTCACCCGCTGATAAGCGCGCAGTTGTTCATCAGGTGGCTTCGTCGGCGCATCTCCTGAAGCCCTATTTCACGGCGGTACTGAAAGACAGCTATAGCCAACAGGATGAGTTTAAGTTTGCTGAAGAGGTGCTGGCCTATATCGGAGAAGAGACCAATCTTAACGACAAGAGCTATCAGGCAAGGCTGGATCGGTTCGCCATTTTGGTTGCAAGCCTGCTGAGAAAGATTGGGTTGTTTCGTGGCATAATCACAAAGGCGCACGCGCGCCAGATCGTGCGTGATATGGCGGAAAGCGTACGCAGTGATGCGCCGCAAAAGACATTTCCAAAGAGCGATGACGCGCAATTCTCCAAGGCCGGCCCGGCTACGGATGATGTGCTGGAAAAGATCGGACTGGCCCCCGGGGCGCGAAAGCGGTTGTCACAGAAGATCAGCGACCTTATCGGCAAGGACTTCAAGGCGCTGGGCCAGGAGATGTCTGCCCGTGCCTACGAGGGGCTGTTGGATGGCCTGGTTGGCATCGACAGGGCGGAAAAGGCCGTTGGCGTCACCGATGCAGCGAAGAGCGGATATATCGGCGCACGCCTGGCGACAGGTGTGGCCGACATCATGCACGCGATCCTGCACTACGGCGCACCAGAGTGGCGTAACGGCATCGTGCAGCGCCGGGATGGCACGCGGGGACTGCTTGAAGTGTTTGGCGATCTTCGATGCCGCAATAAATCTCTATGAAAAACATCCCTCGCTCACAATTTGCAAAGCTGCATTTGGCATCCCCCACCCATGCTTTATTAATCGTTCCGAAAGTATTGGCAGTCTATTTTTGAACTTGCCAAAATATACTTTGTATCTGACATGCGGAAGAAACTCTTAATCAGCGAAGTGC